>DAOQAU010000092.1:0-1713 GCA_035354275.1 Candidatus Gastranaerophilaceae bacterium | reverse complement strand
GTACCAAAGGATAACCTTCTTCGAAGAATTAACGAGCTCATCGATTTTTCATTCCTGACTTGTCCAAATTAGGTCAGCAGACTTAAACGCATCATGATTCCAATGATTTTTTCTGACAACTTTACTCTAATTCTAATTTCCCTATTCGTGATCTTATTGAGTAATCGTGCATCTGTAACCTTTTTGCACTCATAAATAATTTTTTTAATACTTGTGTCTGTTTGAAGCTCGATATGCTTTGAGATTACAAGGGCTACAAAACAAATAAGAATATGCAGCTTTATTGGCTCTTCCTTGAAATGGAAAATCGGCCTTGTTTGCAAATCGTGTTTGGATATTCTAAAAGCCTGCTCAATTCTGTAAAGTTCATGATAGCGCTCCATAATGAGTTGGTTACTTGCTGTAGCTTCTTCTAAATTTGTATAATAGCCCTTGATGCCAAGCAGTTTTTGGGTTCGGGCTATGAGTTCTTGATTGAGTACTATGTTCTGCCCCTTGGCTTTTGTAAACTTTAGTTTTTTACTTTTTGAAGGATTTTCAACAACCTGTTTCGCCTTTTCAATCTGTTTTTCCATTTCGTGTTTATCTTTTCGGTACCGAAGAGAAGAATAGCCGCAAATCAAGTAGCCGAGTTCTGTCTTAATCCTGATAGTTTTACCGTCTTTACGAATAATGTTTCTGTCGATTTCTAAAAAGAGCTCGTTAGATATATTTCCCAGCCTTGCACCAACAATGTAATTGATATTGCTTTCGGTTAGTTGTCTAATGTTTCCGGCACTTATCATCGCTGCATCGGCCACTACCGTAAATTCTTTTACTTGGTTTTTAAGAATAAAATTTTGCACCACAGGCAAAATGGTGTGCCCTTCAAAAGTATTGCCTGGAAACACTTCGTAGGCTATGGGAAAGCCTTCTTTGGTTACCAATAAGGCTACCAGAACCTGAGGCTGTTGGGATTTGTTGTCCTTAGAAAAGCCGTCCTTCCTGAACTCATCTTCCTCGAAAGTCTCAAAGTAGAGGGTCGTTACATCGTAAAACAACAGATCGTAGTTGAACGAATAGTTTTTCTTTGCAAAAGCGATTGCAATTTTCTCAATCTTTCCCTTCAAATCGAGCCATTTAGGGGCAGATTCATAATAACCCTGCCTGCGGTGCTTTATGCCAAAGTAGTCTTCTAAAAGCTCTATGGAACGGAGTTTTGAGGCAGGTTCAAAAATCCTAATGATACTTAAATCCGTTAATAACACATTACGGATCTTATCAAATCCGATTTTTATAACAAGTTTAGAGAGAAGTTCATACAAAAAACCGTAATACACTCCGATAAACTCCGTTTGGGAAACATGGAGGATGTTGCCAGATTCTTTGTTTTCAAAAAGATTTAATTGCTTGGAGAGCTTTTCTATAAAATCATTAGCTAGGGTTATTAAGTCTGCCTTCTCTTTTTCGGTCCTTGCAGTACCAATATGTCTTAGAATTACCCTTTTTCTATTTAATATCGTATAGACTTGAACGGAAACAGATTTTGAAGAATACTGAATTTGTCTGATTTTATACATTTTTGACCATTTAGGTCAGCAAATTACAATTTTTTTAAAATTAATTAACTCTTTCCCAATGCATTATGTTTTACCATAACAGAAGGCGGACAAGTCAGGAAAAGATCTGACAGATTTCTACAACCTGTCAGACCTTTTATAAGCTAACCACACA
>DAOQAU010000091.1:0-1916 GCA_035354275.1 Candidatus Gastranaerophilaceae bacterium | reverse complement strand
ATTAATTTTATATTCTTTTATTGCCGCTAAAACATCTTCATGGTGTCCGTCTTCTAAATTTACTTTCTCTCCACCGAGTGTTGCTCCTTTTTCGTTTACTATATATCTTTTACCCTTTTTTAACTCAGCTGCAAGACTAGGTATATGTTCGTTCAAATCCTTACCCGCATATGGTAGGATTTTATCAGAAGACAAGTATTCATCGCTTACTATTAAGATTTTGTCGTTTGCTTCGTTATATTCAAATATAAAGCATCTGTCTGCTTTCAAAGTTTTTCCCATAATTTCAGATATTATTTTTTTTGTTTTGTTGATATCTAAAGACTGCCTTATTGTTTCTGTAATTTCTCTGATTAAAATTTCTCTTTGAGCAAGTTTTTCTGTATTTTTATATAATTGAATTTGATTAAAAACCATCCCTACTTGGTTTCCCAAAATTCTTAAAAAATCAAGTTCTTCATCAGGCGGAAGTACTTTTTCTTTTGCATATTCTATAGCCAATAATGCTTTTAACTTTCCTTCTGAAATAATAGGTATGCCTATTCCGCTTTTAATTTCAAATCGTTTGCTGTATCTGCTTATCCCCGCATATTTTTCTTCATTTTCTTCACGCATTTTTTCATAATCAAAAACAACCAAGTCTCCTGCTTGCGTAAACAAATCAATAAACAACTTAACATCTTCACTTGGAAAGTCATACCCTATGATACTTTTTATGTCCGAAGAGGATAAGTATTCTCCTTCATAATCAATTGATTTTCCCTTTAGATTTTCCATGTCTGCTTCAACAAAATAGCATCTGTCTGCTTTCATCATCGTTCCTATTTCGTTTACTATTTGTTTAATATTATTTATGTCAAAAGTGCTTATTGCCTTAGCTAAAACATTACTTATAAGCTTTTCTCTTTGTGTTTGGCGAACACTTTTTTCATAAAGTTCTGCAAGATGAAGTGCGGTTCCGACATTATCTCTTAGAACTTTCAGAAAACTAAATTCTTCACTATTTAATACTCTTTTTTCCTTTATATAATGAAGTATAAGCAGCCCCATAATTTCGCCTTGATATTCAACCACAAGACCATAATCTGATTTTACTCTGCTTCCTTCCAGGCTTTTAACTGCTTCATAACTTAAAAGCTTTTTTCTGGAAAGTGTTTTTTCTAAGTCTTTTACTATAATATTTCGCTGTTTTGCTTTAAGCTTTTGGCAAAACTCAGGAAAGACTGTTTCTGTATCAATACCTACAAAACTTGGTATATCGTTTGATTTTAGTAACTCAAGACGAAAAGGAAGAAATTTTTTTGTTTCACTATCATAATCAACAAACATGCATCTGTCAGGCTCAAAATATTTACTTGCTGTTTCCAAAAAAAACTTTTTAATTTCATCAGGTTCAAGCGTGCTTCTGAGAATTTCAACTATATTTCTTAAAATTTTATTTCTTTTGCTTTGTTTTGTAATTTCATAATTTTTTTGTGCCATTTTTGAAATAAAATTTGTAAAAGCAGATAAGTTTTGTGTTATTTCTACCAGTTTTTCTTTTGCTATAACAGGTACTTCTTTCATTACTTGCGTGTATTTTTTTTCGTTTACATTTAATTTATTTATTATTTGTTTAATTTTTTTTGAATCGGGTTTTTCCGTAAAGACTTGCCCTCCCAATATTGCACCTAATGGCTCATTTTGTAATTTTATAGGTATAGCAAAAATCGATAATCCGTTATGACAGGTACAAATTATTGTTTTATCAGCTTTTAAAGCCTGTTTTATGCATTTTAAATTTGACGCTATACAGTGGCGACAATTATTAGAATTATTTTGAAAAAAACTCATGCAAAAATCATTGTAATTACTCGGCTTTGTTACAGGCTTTTTAGTGTCAATGAAAAAAATTATTTCAAGCTTCCCACCATTTC
>DAOQAU010000090.1:0-1916 GCA_035354275.1 Candidatus Gastranaerophilaceae bacterium | reverse complement strand
GAAACTTTTTGGGATTCTACAATCTAATTGTTTTTCCATTTGCTCAAATGCAGAAAAAACAATACTTTTAACACTGGATAACTCGGGGTTTTGTATGTTCTTTTTCAAACATAAATATACTGATTATCAACGAGTTATCCAATTTTTTAACCAATTATTTTTAGCTTATTTTACTGAAAATCAATATTTTATATGACTTTTTAGCGAAGTATTGATATAATTTTCCCCAATCATTTGTTCAGCCAGTTTGTAAGGTTTAAGTAGTCTCTCCTTAAACCACCTATAATTTACTGATTATTAGTATTTTGGGTTTAAAATAGCTTGTTTTTTATTGCAAGAATTTGTATCTTAGAGCTTTAAAACCTTGCAAATATGTTGGGGAAAAATCCAGAAAAGAAGCCAGAATTATTCCGCCCAATGTTGGTGGATTTTATTGACCACGAGCATGAACTTGTTCTACTTTCAGAAAAAATAGATTGGAATTATTTTGAGAAAGAATTTTCGCCCTTGTATTCCAAAGTGGGCAATCCGAGCCATCCGATTCGGTTTATGGTGGGTTGTTTGCTACTGAAACATTTGTATAATTTGGGCGATGAGACGTTGGAAAAAGCCTGGATCATGAATCCTTATATGCAGCATTTTTGTGGCAGGGTTTTCTTTGAACACGAATTTCCTTGTGACCCGAGTAATTTTGTTCATTTCCGAAAAAGAATTGGCGAAAAAGGTATCGAAAAAATCTTTGCCTACAGCGTAAGAATGCACGATGCCAAGACGAACACCTCAAATTTTGTTTTGTCCGATACTACCGTTCAGGAGAATAATACCTCTTTTCCTACCGATGCAAAATTGTGCAAAAAAGTGATTGATTATTGCAACAAAATAGCCGGAAATGAAGGCATAAAACAAAGACAACGCTACACAAAAGTCAGCAAACAAATGGTGCGCAACACCTACAACGGAAAACATCCCAAGCGGGCAAAAGCGGCAAGGAAATCTCAAAGACAGCTCAAAACCATCGCCATGAGACTGATTCGTGAATTGCAACGGAATTTTAATGCAGAACAGCAAGAATTTTATAAAGATTTAATGACATTGTACACCAAGGTTGTCACACAAAAAAGAAACGATGCCGATAAAATTTACAGCATTCACAAGCCTTTTACCCGATGTATTGCCAAAGGAAAAGCGCATAGCCAGTATGAATTTGGGAATAAGGTAGGTTTGATAACCACCGCCAACAAAGGCAAGAAAATCATTCTCGGGATTAAAGCATTTTTGCAAACTCCTTACGATGGTCACACCATAGAACCACTTTTGGAACAGATGGAAACCGGTGGTCAAAAGCTCCCAAAAGAACTCGTTTACGATAGAGGTGGCAGAGGAAAATCAGAAATAAAGGGCGTGAAAATCTCCATCCCAAGCACTCCAAGAAAAAAAGACACTGCTTATCAAAAGCAGACAAAGCGCAAAAAATTTAGAACCAGAGCGGCAATAGAACCTATCATCGGACATTTAAAAACCGATTTTAGGCTGGCAAAAAATTACTTCATGGGAGAAACGGGACCACAAATCAATGCATTACTAGCTGCAACCGCTTGGAACATGAAGAAAATGATGGAACTACTGAAACAGAAAATTATTTTCTTATTTTATAAGATACAAATTATGCTGTTTTCTAATCCTGTTTTTAAAAATAAATTAAATAGTGGGTTTTGTTAAGGAACGACTATCTAGTTCTCTTTTTAATGCGATTGAAGCTTTTTTGACTTCTTGTGTCCAATCATTAGCAGCATTTCCGTCTGCTCCATCAGAAATATATTTCAAACATAGAAAATCGATTTTTTCCTGCTCAGCGACTTTCGCCAACGCAAAAGCTTCTATATCGATGACATTATATTCAGGATTGATATGCTCCA
>DAOQAU010000089.1:0-2113 GCA_035354275.1 Candidatus Gastranaerophilaceae bacterium | reverse complement strand
GTTGACACAGCAGGACAGTTAAAAACCCGCCCGCTGCAAAGCCCCGGAACGTTATACACAAGTTAAAATGAAAAAAAAGATTTTATATCACTACTAAACGACTAAAAAAAAAGGGGTACTACCCGAAGGTTTCCCCCCGTGTTGTAAATTTGTTTTTGGCAAAACATAAACAACATGGGTAAAATTAAAGAAACCAAAGGAACTGGCAAAGAAGAACAAACAAAATTTGTCGGACAGCCGATTTTTAAACAAGTAATTGATTTAATGGAAAGGATTGATTTAAAAGGGATAATAAGGAAGCACAATTCCGATTATTATTATAAGGAGTTCAAGTCAAAACTACATTTGATAACAATGTTGTTCGGAATATTAAGCCGCTGTGATTCGATGACTGAGATTTGCGAAGGGCTAAGGGCTTTAGGCGGCAAATTAAACCATCTTGGCTTAGAAAAAGCGCCAGCCAAATCAACCGCCAGTGATGGTTTACGAAACAGGGATAGCAGTTTTTTTGAGACAGTGTATTTTTCTTTGGTTAATCATTATAAAAGTTTTTTGTCGGACAGCCGAACCTATGGATTGACATTCAAAGAGGTTCTACTGATAGATTCAACAACAATCCGGTTATTCAGCGATATATTGAAAGGAGTAGGCCGCAATCCCAAAGGTGACGGGAAGAAAAAAGGTGGATTAAAAGTTCATATGCTTATTGATGCCGTTCAATCGGTAGGAAGATTTATCAAAATTACTGCTGCAAAAGTACATGACAAAAATTTCTTGAAAAGTCTTGAACTTATATCACACAGTATGGTTGTTTTTGACAGGGCTTATAACTATTATCACCAATTCGCGCTTTGGACTAATAAGGAAGTGTATTTTGTTACTCGATTAAAAAAGAATGCAGTATACCTTGTTATAGAAGTAAAAAGAAACCATTACAAAAAGAAAGGGCAAGCAAAAGTTCTCAGGGATGAGATCATAGAAATTGAATATCACCCCGAAGATCAAAACGGTAAGCCATTGACCAATGTAAAGAAAATAGTACAGCTAAGAAAAGTTTGCTACCAAGATGAACGCAATCGGTATTATGAATTTCTAACAAATAATTTTGAGATTACGGCTGAAGAAGTTGCTTTTCTATACAAGAAGCGTTGGGGAATTGAGCTACTGTTCAAAAAAATGAAACAAAATTTCCAACTTCACTATTTCTATGGGGAAAATGTAAACGCAATATATACGCAGGTTTGGTGTACACTAATTGCACAACTACTTTTGACAGTGGTTCAAAAAATAGCTAATGCAAAAAAGGCTTTCTCTGTGGTAGCGTCACTTGTGAGAATTCATTTAATAAGTCTACTTGATGTATATGAACTTTTGCGTAGCACAAAAAGAGAATATGCGTGTAGATACAAACCACCGCCAACAGGCCAACTATGCATATTTTGATGAAATACCGAGGGGTGCTTTTAGAAAATAATAATACAATGACTGATTTTCAAATGATTAAGACAATATTTGCCTTATTGTCAAATTTAGTCGGACAATAGTGATTTTATATGTAATTATCTTTCTATTGACTTTTTCACCTTTGGCTATATTTGCTCAGACAAAGACTTATGAGATTTATAAAATCGATTCAACAAACCAAAGAGTATTTGTCGTTACTGACAAGAATACTTGTAAAGACTTAAATATAATATCCGAAATAATTAGGAATATCGAACTACAATTTAAGAGTTTTGACGACTTAAATATTTCTTTTTTTAACGACAAAATGAATACTGGATATCAAATCGAATCTGTTGAAATCACAAATGACAGCCTTGTTGACATAAAAGCAAATGACGTTCAAACCCATTGGATAGCAGAATTTATAAAAATGGAAAGAAAATATATTATTTTTAAACCTGACGGCAGTCTGACTCCATTGCAGACTTATGATATAAAGGACAATGAATAAAGAACAACCTGTGTATAACTTTGTGCTGCTGCCAGCGGTTGACTGTCTTGCGACATTCAAGCGTGACATCAAAGATGCCCCGCCATGCAGCAGCACCGGTTCGTTATAGGCAAGGGCAAAAAAACCAAAACACAAAAAATATGAAAGAGAAAACAT
>DAOQAU010000088.1:0-2685 GCA_035354275.1 Candidatus Gastranaerophilaceae bacterium | reverse complement strand
TGAATTTTTCTATTTTCGAGTTTGAAAGTTATAAAGATGCTTTTGAGTATTGCATTGATTTGCGGGAGTCTTTTTAAAAAAATACAAGCGTTAAGTACGAAAGTACGATTTCCCTTTATTGCTTTATAGAGAATATTTTTTTGTATTTTTTTATTTTGAAAATTTTCCATTTTTTATCGTACTTTCGTACTTTTATAGGTTAAGTAGTTGTATATCAATAAATTAGTCAGTACTTTAGCAGTACGATAAAGTACGATAAAGTATATATTACTAAAAACCTATACAAAAAAACATCAAACTTAAATAAAATTCGACAATTTATGCTACAAACAAAAATATCAATTTTCAAAAACATAAAAGATTCTCAGAATCCTTATGATAGACCTGTGTCTGATTTTTTAAATCGTATAAAAGAGGGGTCAAATGCTACAAACTTAGTTTTAAAATATAGAGAAACTAAAGATGACAAATACAAACAGGCTTTACCTTGTTGTACATTTTCAGGTACATTTACAAGAAGGAGAGATGCCAACATTGTTGATTTCAGTCAGTTTGCCTGTTTAGACTTCGATAAATTTGAAGACGAGGCAGAGGTTTTGAAGCTTAAAAATAAACTTTCAAAAGAACCTTCTTTGTTTTGTGCTTTTATTTCTCCAAGCGGAAAAGGATTGAAGGCTATATTTAGGGTAGAAAACAATCCAGAGCGATACGAATCATTATACAGAGCATTATGCACAAAATATGACGATGAACATATTGACAAAGGTACAAAAGACATTTCAAGATGTTGTTATGAAAGTTACGACCCTGATATTTATATAAACGCAAATGCAAAAGAGTGGAATGTTTACGAAGAAGAAGAATATACACATTTGGGAGTTGAGCGATATAATGTTGTTGTGCCTTTAAAATCTGAAAGTCGTATTATTGACAATATTCAAAAATGGTTTGACAAGAAGTACTCAATGGCATTAGGAGATAGAAACAATAATGTTTTTAAGTTTGCTTGTGCTTTGAATGCTTACGGAATAAACGAAATAACGACTTTAAATTACCTACAAAAATATGCTCAAAAAGGTTTTACTTCAAAAGAAATAGAACAAGCAATAAAATCAGCATACAAAAGATACAAAGGAGAGTTCAACACCAGAGCTTTTGAAGACAACGAAACGAGAATACAAATACAAAAAGCCGTCAGTTCAGGTAAAACAAAACAAGAAATAAAAAAAGACTTTGAAAAGAAAAACAATCCTATTGTTGGCGATGATGCACTTTTTGAAGAAATTTTAGAAACAGTTAAAACAGCTGAGTCGGTTGACGTGTTTTGGAACATAAACGAAAAAGGTAAAATAATACTTGACCCTTTTCTTTTTGAGCAATATTTAAAATCAAATAATTTTATGAAATTTTACCCTGAGAGCAGTTCAGATACTTTCATTTTCGTAAAGAAAAATAAAAGTTTGATTGAAGAGACCAACAGGGATAAAATAAAAGATTTTGTACTAAACGACTTAAAAACAAGAAAAGATATTGGGTTTGCTCCGTATAATTATATGGCTATGAACACGAAATATTTTTCAAATGATTTTCTAAATATGTTGGAGTCGGTTGAAATTGAAATAAAGAAAGATACTGCCGACCAATGTTTTTTGTATTATAAAAATTGCGTTGTTGAGGTCGGTAAAGACTATGTAAAAGAAATTGATTATCTAAACATAGATAAATACGTTTGGCAAGATTCGGTAATAGAGCGTGATTTTAAAATTTTCGACCATCATAAATGTGTTTTTCGCTCTTTTATTTGGTACATTTCAGGGCAAAACAAAGATGCGTATAATAGCTTTAAGTCTGCTATTGGGTATCTGTTGCACTCTTATAAGACACAAGCAGATAACAAAGCCATAATCCTTAATGACGAGATAATAACTGATGAACCAAATGGTAGGAGTGGGAAAGGGGTATTTTTTAATGGCATAAAACAATTAAAAAAATTGGTCGCCTTGAACGGAAAAAAAATAGATTTAAACTCTCAATTTGCTTTTCAAACTGTGAAAGCCGATTGCCAAGTGCTTGTTTTTGATGACGTAAAACGCAATTTTCCTTTTGAAGACTTATTTTCAATAATAACAGAAGGTTTAGAAATAGAGTACAAGGGACAGGGAGCAATAAAGTTACCTGTAACAAAATCTCCAAAAATAGTCATTACAACAAATTACACAATAAAAGGCGAGGGTGGCTCATTTGATGCAAGAAAATTTGAATTGGAGTTAAGTAGTTATTTTAATTCAAAATTCAGCCCAAAAGACAAGTTTGGTCATATGTTTTTTGATGAGTGGGATTCAGACGAGTGGAGTAGGTTCGACAATTTTATGATACAATGTATTCAATATTATCTTGTTAATGGGTTACAAAACCAAAATCATAAAAATTTAGAGGAAAGAAAATACATAAGCGAAACAAGCCAAGATTTCCACGAATGGACAAAAGAGGGACATTTAGAAGAAGGCAAAAGGTATTACAATTCTAATTCTTTTGATTTATTTATAGAGGAATATCCAGACTATCGGAATAAATTGACGATAAAAACCTTCAAAAAATGGATAAAAAAATATTGTGAATTTAATAAGTTAAAATATTCAGATGGAACAGCTAACTCTTTGAGGTATTTTTACATCAGTAAAGACA
>DAOQAU010000087.1:0-2744 GCA_035354275.1 Candidatus Gastranaerophilaceae bacterium | reverse complement strand
AAACTTTCAATCGCAGAAGCCAAAAAATATTCAGCCAAAAAAGTCGATGTGGAAATGCTCTTAGAAGAAATATCCGAAAAATTTGACCGTCAGCAGGAAAAAATCGACGAACTTGAATCCAAAATAGAAAAACTTTTCAAAACTCGTCCTTCAAATATGAACGAATTTGATATTAAAGCAATCGTAGAAGAGGTTCTTGCACAGGTCGGCGGTGGAAAAGGCGATGCAAAACTTTCCAAAAAAGTTGATTCAATCGAAAAACAAATAACCCAACTTAGTAAAAATATTGAAAAATTAACTTCTTATGTGGATTAATAGGTCATAAAACAATGTTTAATCTTAATTTTAAAATATCGATTATAACAGCAAGTTACAATTACGAAAATTTTATAAAAGAAACCGTTGAAAGTGTTATAGCTCAAACATACTCCGAATGGGAACTGATTATTGTCGATGACGGCTCGACGGATAATTCCGTTGATGTCATAAAAGATTACTGCAAAAAAGACGACAGAATAAAATTTTTTCAACACGAAAACGGCATCAACAAAGGCTTAAAAGAAACTTTACTTCTTGGAATTGAAAAGGCTTCGGGCAAATGGATTGCTTTTCTGGAAAGCGATGATATTTTTGAGCCGACTTATCTGGAAGAAAAAATAAAGGCAATAAATCTTACAAAAGATGTGGGATTAGTGTTTAACGATGTAAAAATGTTCGGCGACAAAGAGCAGATTGAAACTTACGGCGATTATCTGAATCGCAGGGAAAAAATGCTTTCATCAGATAGACTTAAATACACTGACATTTTTAAAGATAATCCGATTCAGACTTTTTCGTGTGTCATAGTGAAAAAAGAATTGCTGACAAATTGTAATTTCAATTCACCCGTCTCGCAAAATTTGGATTGGCTTTTGTGGGCACAAGTTATCAATAAGACAAAATTTGTTTACATACAAAAACCCCTAACCCGCTGGAGAATCCATTCAAGAAGTTACATCAAAAGCACAAATAGGGAAAACAGGGGTGAATGGCTTGCAAAATTACTTATGGCGTTAGATGAAAAAAAACACTGCCCTTTGTGGTATAAGTTTTTTGAACTTATAAACAAACTTTCAGTAGAAAAACTTTTGCGTCCGCAGGTTAATTTTATAAGTAATTTGATTGTAAATCTGTTTTTAGGCAAAAAATCAGCGGAGTTGGTTAAGTTTTAAATTTATCCGAAAGGGAGTAGAATGAAAAGATTGGCAATTTTTGCACACTGGGATAAAGATAATTTAATTGAAGATTACGTTTTATATTATCTGCAAAATTTGAAAAATATCGCTCAGAAAATAATTTTTGTATCAGACTGCGAACTTACAGATGAACAAAAAGAAAAAGTAAGCAATATTGTCGATATAGTGATTTGCGAAAAACACGGAGAATACGATTTCGGTTCATACAAAAGAGGATTTTTTGCGGCAGTTAAAGATAATATGATTGAAGATTTTGACGAGTTAATCTTTGCAAACGACAGCTGTTATGCTCCGATGTTTCCGTTTGAAAAAATGTTTGAAGAAATGGAAGGAAAAAACATTGATTTTTGGAGCGCAAGCAGAAATTACTTCGGGATAGGATTTGAAAACGGGAAACCGGTAAGAATTGTTGAACCTCACCTTCAAAGCTATTTTCTTGTTTTTAAAAAACAGGTTTTCACCTGTGAAGATTTCATTGAGTTTATGAAAAACATCAAAAAAGAGCCAAATAAAATAAATGTGATAATAAATTATGAATTGGGATTAAACAAAAACTTGAAAGAAGCGGGCTTTGTGGGGAGGGCGTATGCAGAAGAATATCCGCAAATAAGCAACCCGACTTTATGTTTATGGGATAAATTAGTTAAAAACGGCCATCCTTTTATAAAAACAAGCGTTTTAAGGTGCAATAACATTGATATAGTCTATCCTTTCAAATGGAAAAACCTTTTAAAAACCCACACAAACTATCCTGTAAAATTAATTGAAGAAGATTTGAAAAGAAATAAATCAAAAATAGAGCCAAAATTTTTTTGGAAAATTTTAAAGCAGAGAATAAAACAGCTAAAAAATAAGATAAGAAACTGAAATACATTTACCCCTATATTAAAATTTTATAAACTGATACTTTTTTAATTTTCTATTCTATAATACTACTGTTATAAATCAAGGATTATATTATGACAAACCTTAAAATTTCTTTCAACGGCGAACTAACCATAAGAACCTGGGACGATGCCGAAAACAAAATGCAAATAAAATACGTCAACACAAAAAAATGTGATGACAAAAAATTAATACAAGCCGCTAAATCGATATTAGAACCTAAAGGTAAAATGCTAAGAGAAGTTTTAGACTCAGATAAAACAAAAGAGCTGGATTCTTTATTAGAAGAAATTCTTGAACAAAAAATGCCCAACGAAAATTTTATAAGAACCATGCTAAACGATGGCAAAAACTTTTTTTACATGTTAACAAACCCGGTTTCTTATCTTTATGGCTCTGCCATGCCAAGTCCTCTGATGCAAGGCGGAATAGGAATTGATTTTGTAGCTTAATATCTTTTTGGGGAATTTTAAAACAACTAAAAAAATTTTTTTTATAATTTTAATATTACAACCCGAGTTACCTTTTTATGTGACACTGATTGTACTTTTATTAAGAAAAAATAGCCCGCCTCTTGCGTCATCCTGAACTTATCAAAACGAATAAAAAATTACCCCCCCTTTT
>DAOQAU010000086.1:0-2895 GCA_035354275.1 Candidatus Gastranaerophilaceae bacterium | reverse complement strand
AAAATGAGGATTTCGCAAGAAGGAGATGCGGGTAAAAACGGCGGCCCTTCAGGGGATTTGTACGTTGTAATAAGGGTAAAACCTTCAGATTATTTAAAAAGAGAAGGGATAAATGTATTCTCCGAGATTGAAATTTCACCATCACAGGCGGTTTTAGGCGATGAGGTCGTTGTAAAAACGCTCGACGGTGAAAAACAAATTTCAATTCCTGCAGGAATACAAAGCGCAAGTCCGATAAGAATTAAATCCGCCGGCGTACCGCACTTGGGTAAATCTTCTCAAAGAGGCGAACACATAATAATTGTAAATGTGAAAACTCCAACAAATCTTTCTGAAGAAGAAAAACAGCTTTACAAAAAATTATATGAAATCAATACTAAAAAGAAATATCAAGAAGGACTTTTTGATAAAGTAAAAGGTTGGGGTGTAAATAAGTGAAGGGTGAGAAGTGAAAAGAATAATTTTAACTTTAATTTTAATACTGGTAAGCGCAACAAGTGTATTTGCGGCAAAAATTCCCGATGATGTTAAAGGTGTTATCAGAAAAGATTTTCCGCGAGCCGATTTCAGGTTTGACGGGCTTGTAACCCTCCCAGACGGAACGCTTTATCTGCCTTTGTACCCTGCTTTAGTCAAAAAGCCCGATGCTTTAGTGCTCAAAAGTACATATCCTGAAGGAAAAACCATCGCCGATAAGCCTGATATCATAATTCTTAACAACGATTTTTCTTTTTTAAAAGTAATTACCGACAAAAAAAACAGAAGAACGGTCATAAACCTTCCCAATCCGCCCGTTGAAGTCAGAACAGGGCTTTTGCCTCAGGATTTGCTTGTTCCCAGCGGACTTATAATTCCCGATAACATAAAAGGAATTATCGGAAACCTTCAAATAGATACCGCAAAAGATGCGGGGCTAAAGGTTAAAACAGACCTTGTGCTTCAACAGCGCACTACAAACGAGGTTTTTAAAAAGGGGCAGAAAAATATTTCGCTTATACCGCAGCTTAAAAATAAGGTGATGTATATAGCCACATGTTATTCAAAAAACGTTCAGGTGGTAGAAGGCGAGGCAAATTCGCCCGCTTATGCGCTTGAGCAAAAATCTATTCCTATCGATATTGAAATAACAAACGATGACAAACTTCTTCTGGTAACCACTTTCGGGAAAACATTTGTTGATGTGATTTCGCTTGCAGACGAAAGAAGCATAAAACAAATTGACCTTACCACCCAGGCAGAAGAGATTGTAATCGACAGAGCTGCAAACAAGGCTTACGTTTCAAGCGGTGAGGATTCAAGCATTTATATAATTGATCTTAACACCATGACTTTAAAACAAAAAATTAAGGTAAAAGGCATGTGCCAAAAGCTTTATCTGACAGATGACGGCAAAAAACTTTTCTATTTTAACAAGAAAAATAATGATGTTTGGGTAATTGAACTTGACAATGATTTTGTGATTAAAAATATGGGAAATTTCCCTAATGTTTCAAAAATTACTTTTGCGCAAAACAAGGTTTATATTACAAGCAGGACAAAAAACCGCCTTGCGATAGTTGATTACGTTACGCTTGCACTTTTAAAAGAGCTTGAAATTCAACAAAAACCTATTGATATGTTGGTTTATAAAAACGATTTGTTTATTCTTTCTGCGCAAAACAATGTGCTTCAGATTTTAGACACAATAAACGACGAAATAACAGGAACAATTAACCTTAACACTCAAGGCTTTTCGACTGAAATTTACAGGATAAAAAATTCTCCTGTCGCGCTTGTAATGGACACAAAAGTCGGAAAATATTCTATCATTGACCTTGATAAAAAATCGCTTATAAAAACAAACCTTTTGAATATCCCCGTAAGCACGGTAATAGTTGCCGAAAAAGTCAGGAAAATTGGTAAGTGAGCTGTGAGCGGTGAAGGGTGAACAGCCGTAGGGTGCGTTAATGCAAAAGGAAGCGCATTTTGGATTATTTCGTCCGCACAAACGCACCGAAAATAAAGGACACTAAAAAGGTGCAGAAATCTGCATCCTACAACCTGAAAGGTTGAAAAGTCGAAGAGTCGATAAGTTGAAAAGTTTTTGAAGCTTGGAAGCTTAGAGGTTTGGAAGTTTGGCATTGCTAAGCTTCTAAGCTGCCAAGCTGCTAAACTTCTAATATTTCACGTCATTGCGAGGGGGTAAATGCCTCTTGGCTTTTGGTTAACCATTTTTGCGTCGTTGCGAGGAGTGAGGCAACGCCGAATGACGCGGCAATCCAAAAAACGATGGGTTGGGAACCCCACCATAATACTGTTGGGGTAGATACTATTGAAAATTATAACCTGGAATGGACTATTAATGCAAACCGTAAGGACATTTTCTACGGCTCGTTCCTCGCCTTGAAAAGAAGTCAAACCCCAACCTAAGTTCAAAATACTAAGAGGTGGGGAATTTTTTAAAAAATTTCCCGCCAAAGCTAAATTATTTTTCGGTGCGCATTGCGCACCATACTTGCTACAAAACCACCTATGATTTTTCTATTGTAAAAGTCTTTTTAAGAAGCTTGTATATTTTATTTTCGGTCTCTGGGTTAGCCAAAATTTCATGAGTTTCCGGAGAATCAAAAGGAATCCTGTCACCAAGCATTGGAGGCACTATTCGTAGCGAAAATTGGTCTTTCTCAAATTGACTCCCCTCTTTAACTTTTTGAAACCCCATTTGAGATAAAATCTTGTCAGGGGATCCTTTAGAATTTGGTCCCTGAGGAACTCTAAGCCTTAGAGCTTGAAATGAAATAGAATTTTCGTAAGCACCTAATTTCATATTTTCTCCTTTATTTTTTACTACTTCATAATAAAAATCGTCAAAAAATAATTTGCCATTAAAATTTCTATCCTATCCTATCCTATCCT
>DAOQAU010000085.1:0-2914 GCA_035354275.1 Candidatus Gastranaerophilaceae bacterium | reverse complement strand
CCGATTCCATCGCAACAGGTTACAAGCGAAAATTCCTCAGACAAATCAACAATTCCCGCAAAAGATTTTATCCCTAAATTTTTACTTAACCTGTCATTGAGTTTTTGGGCTTCGGCAAGGTTAACACCTGATTGTTCGTATAATTTCATAATTCAAGTTTAGTTAAAATAAAGCTTAATGTAAACTTATTTTTTTGATACAATGTTAAAGTTAAGGTTTTAAAGGAGTTAGTATGACACAAGAAGTAAAAGCAAGCCACCTTCTGGTTGAAACAGAGCAGGAAGCCATCAGTTTGCGAGAAGAAATACTTTCCGGAACGGCATTTGAAGATGCAGCAGCCGAACATTCGCTTTGTCCATCAGGCGCAAACGGCGGGGATTTAGGGTTTTTCGGACGCGGACAAATGGTTTTTGAATTTGAAAAAGCAGCATTTGACTTAAAAGTGGGTGAACTTTCCGAGCCGGTTAAAACAAATTTCGGCTGGCACTTGATTTTGGTAACCGATAAACAAGATTAAAAAATGCAAAAAAAAATAATTGAAAAAGTACGGCAATTTCTCAAAAATGAAAATTGTGCCAAAGAAAGTTATGATTATCTTCTTGTAAATTCCACAAATGAATTTTTGGTGGAATATAATGAACTGGAAAAAAATTCGAGATATTTGATTACGGGCTTCTCCGGCTCTGCCGGAGAAGCACTTATTTCTCAAAAGGATTTATTCCTTTTTGTGGACAGCCGCTATCACCTTCAGGCAGAACTTGAAGTTGACAAAAATCTTGTAAAAGTCGTAAAAATGAAATCAGGAGAAAGTTTTTCTCAGCTTATCTGCAAAAAAATAAAACCCCGCAAAACACTTGCAATAACCGCAAAAAAAGTTTCTCAGGCGACATTAGAAATTTTAGAAAATACACTCAAAAGCAAAAACATAAAAATTAAACTTTTGGATTTTGACCCGATTGAGAAAAAAATTAAAATAAAAGAACCCCAAAAATGTACAAAGGTTGATAAAAAAATTGCAGGATTGTCAACAGATGAAAAATTTAAAAAAGTCTCAAAAAATCTCAAAAAAAATGAAGCAATCTTGACAACAAATTTGGAAGAAATTTCTTACCTTACAAATTTGAGAGATTTATCACAAAATTATTCCAGTAAACTCAAAGCTGCCAAATGTGTTGTTACAAAAGATTTTGCCATACTTTTTACCGATTATAAAGTGGGAAAAATTGGTGAAAATTTTAAAGTTAAAAAATTATGCGAATTTGAAAATTTTATAAAAAATTCAGACCAAATTAATACTGTTTTTGTTGACAAAAGATTTATAAATGTTTACGATTACAATCTTTTAGGCAAAAAAGCTAAATCTCTAAAGCAAAATCCGATTATCCTGATGAAATCAGTTAAAACAAAACAAGAAATAGAACACTACAAAATCTGCTTTAAAAAGGCAGACAAAGCTTTATTTGCACTGAGAGATTATATAGAAAAAAATGAAAATATTTCCGAATACGATATTTCAAAAAAATTGGAAGAAGAATTTTTGAAAAACGGCGCAAAATCCTTGAGCTTTAAATCAATCATAGCAAAAGATGCCAATTCGGCACAAGCACACTATTCAAAAAATTCAAAAAAAGAAATCGTAAAAGAAGGCTCGCTTATCTTAATCGATTGCGGAGCATACTTTGAAGGCGGCTTGGCAACAGACTGCACAAGGGTTTTTGTAAAAGGCACGCCTTCAAAACTTCAAAAACAAGTCTATACGGCAGTCCTAAAAGCTTTTTTAAAGGCTTTCAGCTTGAAGATAACGGATAAAACAACAGGTTTTGCCGTTGACAAACCTGTAAGGAAATTGCTTGAAAAAATTGCGCCAAAGGGGTTTTGCTTTTCTCATTCGCTGGGACACGGCATAGGAATTAATGTTCACGAAGCACCGCCAAAGCTCGCGTTTTCGCCTGTGGCAAAAACGCCCTTAAAACAAAACATGTGTTTTACGATAGAGCCGGGGCTTTATAAAAAAGGAGCTTTTGGTGTGCGTTTGGAAAATTCTTGCTTTTTAGACAAAGAAAATGGTAAATTAATTATAAAATCCCTTTCAAATATGTGTTTTGAAAAAAAATTGATTGATTTTAATTCGCTTACAAAAACCGAAAAAATTATACTTAGCAGATTTGAGGCAAAAGATGCAAAATGAAATTACAAGCTTGAATAACGACTTGGTAAAACAAACCCTGAAGCTTCATCAAAAAAAATACCGCGATGAAGAAAAAAAGTTTCTGTTGGAAGGCTTTAAAGCAATAGAAGAAGCTTTTTTAGCAAAAATTGAATTTGAATACGTTTTTGTGGAAAAAAATAAAGCCGGAAAATACGGTTTTATCATTAACCCCTCACCCGCCCTTCGGGCACCCTCTCCCGCAAGGGGCGAGGGGAAAATTATTATCACAAACGAAGCGGTTTTGAAAAAAATTTCTACAACAGACTCCCCACCTGAAGCGGTGGCGGTTGCAAAACAAAAAATTTATACTTTAAAAGACATAAAATCTACAAAAAAAGTTGTTCTGCTTGAAAATATAAAAGATTTAGGGAATTTGGGCACAATAATAAGAACAGCAAAAGCATTTAATCAAGATGCGATAATACTTTTTGGACAAACGGCAGATATTTATAACCCAAAATGCGTGCGTTCGGCAGTTGGGAATTTGTGGAAAATCCCTATTGTACAAATAAAAGATTTTGAAATATTGAAAGAAAATTTTAACGGCTTTGACAAAGCGGCGGCTTTGCCCAATTCAAAAGGAAGTATTTTGCTAAAAGATTTTACTGCAAAGCCGCCTTATTTAATCATGTTCGGCTCAGAGTCTGAGGGTTTAAGCAAAGAATTAATCGACTTTGCCGATAAAAAATTAACAATAGAAATGTC
>DAOQAU010000084.1:0-2987 GCA_035354275.1 Candidatus Gastranaerophilaceae bacterium | reverse complement strand
AGATGAAATAAGCAATGTTTTTTCTTTGCTCGTTTCACCTTTTATTATTTGGATATTGCTTTTTGCAGTTTTTAATTTTTTTGCCAAAAACTCGATTAGGGCTTTGTTTGCCTTATTTTCAACAGGCGGTGCGGTAAGTTTAATTTTAACAAAATTTTGCTCAAAAATAATTTCGTTTTTTGAAGAATTTGGAATAACTTTTATTTGTAATTTTAATCTTTTATTATTTTTTTCAAATATGTTTTTCATTAGTATCTCCTGCCTACTATGCAAATGTGAAGAAAAAGAGTATAATAATTATACCATGGCAGAAAAACCCATTTTTACAGAGTTGAAAGATAAGCTGACAGAGCAAAACAGAGTACCTGAAGATATTGAAAAGATTGAACAGGCTTTTTTGTTTGCACAAAAGCTTCATGAAGGGCAGTACAGAATCTCCGAAGAGCCATACATTGTGCATCCTATTGAGGTCGCAAAAATTCTCATTGACTTAAAAATGGATACAAACACAATAATTGCAGCACTTTTGCATGATATTTTAGAAGACACTGAAACTCCGCCGGAAGAGATAGAGAATTTGTTTTCAACAGATGTTTTAAATCTTGTTCAGGGGGTCACAAAGTTAGGGAAGCTTCAGTTTAAGTCAACCGAAGAGCGTCAGGCGGAAAATTTTAGAAGAATGTTTATCGCAATGGCAAGCGATATAAGAATAATTTTTCTCAAACTTGCCGACAGACTTCACAATATGCGCACTCTTAATTTTATGGCAGCAGGCAAGCAGCAAAAGATAGCGCAAGAAACTTTAGATATTTTTGCTCCGCTTGCAAATCGTTTGGGTATCGGAAAAATAAAAGCAGAACTTGAGGATTTATCCCTGCGTTATTTGCATCCGGATAAGTATTACGAAATAGCCCAGCTTGTTTCCCAGAAAAAAGCCGAAAGAGAACTTACGGTAAATCTTTTAATAGATAAAATTTCTTTGGATGTTAAAAATGCAAAAATAAACGCGTCTATTACCGGCAGAGCCAAGCATTATTACAGCATTTACAGCAAAATGGAAAGACTTAACATAGCTTTTCACGACTTGTATGATATCACCGCGGTAAGGGTTATTGTTGATACAGAGCGTGAATGTTATGAAGTTTTGGGATTAATTCACTCGCAATTTAAGCCGATTCCGGGAAGATTTAAAGATTATATTGCAATGCCAAAGGGCAACTTGTATCAATCCTTGCACACTTCTGTAATAGGTCCGCGCTCAAAGCCTTTGGAGGTTCAGATAAGAACTTGGGAAATGCACGAAGTCGCCGAATACGGTATTGCCGCCCACTGGCGTTATAAAGAAAAAGGTTCTGAAAAAGCGATTAACAATTCAGATGTTCAATTTTCTTGGATGAGAAAACTGGTCGAGTATGAAAAAGATACCGAAGATGCAAAAGAGTATGTTGACGGGGTTAAGTTGGATATTTTTTCTGATCAGGTTTTTGTGTTCACGCCGCGGGGCGATGTTTTTGACCTTCCTCAAAATGCCACGCCTGTCGATTTTGCATATAGAATTCACTCGGATGTGGGGCACAAAACGGTCGGCTCACTTGTAAACGGCAGAATAGCCCAGCTTGACACAAAGCTCAAAAACGGGGATATAGTTGAGATTTTAACTTCAAAAACACCCGCACCTCGTCTTGACTGGCTTAATTTTGTGGTAACAAAGCAAGCGGCTTCAAAAATTAAGCAATGGTTTAAGAAAAATAACCGCGAAGACCATATTAATTTAGGCAAAGCAAACCTTGAACATGAGCTTACAAAAGCCGTTTTTGACGAATACACCAAACAGGATGAGTTTGAAAAAGTTGCAAAACAAATGAATTACCAATCGGCAGAAGACCTATTTGCCGCTTTGGGCTATGGTGAAACAACGGTAAATAAAGTTGTAAACAAACTTAAAAAACCGACTGTTAAATCTGAAGGACAAGCTTTTTCGCAAAGCGGCAAAAGCAGAAAATCCGATAAGGATATTTTGGGACTTGAGGGTTTAATGTATTCTCTTGCAAAATGCTGTTCGCCTGTCCCGGGAGAACCCATTGTAGGTGTGGTTACACGATCAAAGGGAGTTTCTGTTCACAGGCTCGACTGCAAATCTTTAGACACTATTCCGCCCGAAAGATTTATGGATATAGTTTGGGCAAAAGAAAATATTAATAAGACTTATATAACAACTATCAGAGTAGAAGCTCAGGATAAATTGGGGCTTTTAAAAGATATTATCACTCAAGTTTCGGATAACAATACCAATATTGTTTTTGCCAATGTTAAGTCAAAAAATAATAAACTCGGTATTATAGAATTGGGAATAGAATTGGACAATGTGGACACATTAAAAAGAGTTATAGTAAGCTTGCAGGCATTGCCTGAAGTTTACAGCGTAAAAAGAATTCAAACTTCGTCAAATCAAACAGGAGTTGCTGCCGTTAAGAAAAACACTAAGCCCCAAAAGAAAAAACACGTCAAACATTAATTTTTGTATAAATTTTGTCATGAATTCATGCTCTCTTTTTAAATTTACATACAAAAAATAATTAAAATTTAAACAGATTGTAAATTTTTATTAATTTTTTGACTTAAATAGTAACATTTTTTAATTCAGTGAATTATCATGCATGTACAACTATCCCCAAATCTCCTCCCAAGATTATGAAGTACTAGCTGCTATAAGCAGCTATTTTTTTATGCGTGAGCCGTGTGTGAAGGCTCGAAATGGCACGCAGAAATGCGTGACTTTGGAGAGCCGAAACCGATCGATAGCGACGTAGGAACGCAGGCGAAGCCGAGTACCACAGGAGCAATGCCTGCTTTTGCCGAAATCTAGGATTTAGTGCAAAATGGCGTCACGGAATGAAGGACTATGCTCACCCGAATAATCCAAGACACCAGACGAGCAGAGGTACGAGTAAAGTTTTATTAAAATATTTTAACAAATTTTGTCAAAC
>DAOQAU010000083.1:0-3667 GCA_035354275.1 Candidatus Gastranaerophilaceae bacterium | reverse complement strand
ACCCCCGGCTCTCCGATTAAACACGGGTTATTTTTTGTACGGCGGTTTAAGACCTGAATAATCCTTCTGACTTCTTCGTCTCTGCCGATTACAGGGTCAAGTTTTCCCTTGCGCGCCAAATCGGTTAAATCAGTCGAATACTTTTCAAGTGCCTTGTACATTTCTTCTGCGTCTTTATTGTCCACTTTTTTATTACCTCTTATGTTTTTCATAGCTTTTAATACCGAATTTGTATTTACACCGAATTCATTTAACAATTGCTGAACATTGTGTTCGATTTTTGTCATCGCGATTAAGATGTGTTCAATACTTATGAATTCGTCTTTAAGTTCGTCTGCCTGAGCATCGGCGATATCCAAAAGCTCGTTTGCCTTTTGCGAAAGGTATAATTGACCTGTATTTATAGGCCCGGAAACAGTCGGATAGTCTTTAATCGCTTTTACGACTTTATCAATGAAGGACTGCTGCAAAAGTCTCAACTCTTTAAGATAATCGCCTACAACACCTTCTACGTCCTTTATCATAGCCATTAAAATGTGTTCAGGCTGAAGTTCAAAGTTTTTGTTTGAACTCATTATGTTTTGAGCCGAAGATAAAATTTCTTGAGAATAATTGGTAAATTTGTTGAAATCCTGCATTTTGCCACAACACGAGATAAATTCCCGCTCCTTACTAAAGTTTTAATGAGACTATATTTTTTAATATAAGGCTTTTTTTTAAAAAAGCATTTAAACTTCATTTTTTATTAATAATTCTGAAAAAAGTGCGGCTGAAAATCAATGATTTTCAGCCGCAAGAAATGTAAACAAATTTTAATAATAAATTGTAAATATAGCAACTTATTTTATTTTACGAGTTAGAATATAATGTAAAACCAAGTAAAGAAGAAAATAAAAATGAAAATCTCCAATCAAATTCAGTTTAGAGGCACACCCCTATATTTACTTAAACCATTTACAACTAAGACTGAACAAGTCAAAGTTAAATATTCTCGTGTCTTTGGTGATTACACTCCTGCTTATTGTGATAAATCGAGTGTAAGTTTTTGCGGCACTCACGATCCAAGCATAAGTAAAATGGGCGAAATTTATTCAGGATTAAACGGTTTTAGTGACCAAAAAAGACTTTTTGCTCCAAAATATTTTGCAAAACCGTCTGTATCAAAAGACCTTTTGAGTTTTATCAGAGGTGAAAACCCTACAAATCCAAAAACGATTGAAACAATAATGCAAATGAAAACCAAAGCAGCAAATTTTCAAGCGTTTTTTACCAACAAAGATGTCAAAACAGTTGGAGATTATAAAACAGATACGCTAAATTTTTTATCCGGCATCAAAGAAAATGTTAAAATGATAAATAAAACCATTGACCAGGTAGGGCTATCACCGCAAGAAGCACATCTATTGTATAAAACCATTGCTGAAACCTCACCTATTTTATTCACTATGGGTTTTGGAGACGCCATCCCTCATGCGGCACAAGTATCAAGAAAGTGCATGATAGAAACTTTTAAGCAAGGCGGCTCTAAAGAAGAAATACTTCAGGCAGGATTAATAGGCTGGCTTCACGACCCTAAGTTTCCGCTGGATTTTTGCTGGAACAATCTTGCTACGCACCCTATTATTGCAGGTTCTTTGGCTTACGGAATCTTAAATAAACCGGAAAACAGAAGAGAAATATCACTTATCTTTAACGGCAACAAAGAAAAAACAGACAAGTTCATTAAAGGCATTACAGAGACACTTTTTATAAACAATGACTCAGCCTTTGTAATGAATAAAGTAATATTGCATAAAATTAAACTTCCTCATGCAGAAGAAGGCATGACCGATTGGATTAAAAGTTCAGACAAAATCGCTCAAGAAAGACTTTTGGCACCATCCCAAGGCAAAAAACCGGCAGAATTTTCTAAAGACGTAAGAAAACAATTACAAATAGTTTCAATGGATACCGGAATAAGCGGAATAAGTATAGATAAACTTGAATTAATTTTAAGAGATACCTATAAAGACTTTCCCGAACTTAAAAATAAAACTTCTTTAGAATTTCTTCAAGAATTATCAGAAGGGCTTATAAACGATAAAGTACTTTTGAACAAAATCAGAGAAAAATTGGAAGAAAATCACGGAATAATAAGTATTAGAGTTCCCGGAGATAATCTGTTTTGTCACCACCAGGAAGTTAAAAACGCAAAAATTGCCGCTAAAAGTCTTATTATTGCAGATCCTATGCTGCTAAGCCCTTACAAAATAGTTTTAGAAGGCACCCAAAATACTGCTTTGGGCAGAATCTTGTCTTTCTGCGATTCTTTTAACGACAATGTAAAATATGTGGCGTTGGAATATAAAGATACGGCAAAAAATTGGCAAAAAAAGTTGTATGAAAGCATACTTAAATCTGCTGATGAACTGACCGGAAAATCTACATTAAGCGACTTTCAAAAAAATAATGAAAACACAAGTCTTGACAGTCAGATTAAAGAATTATTCAAATTGATTAAAAATAATGAAAATTGGGGAATATACGCAAACATAAGCCCCGCTGACAATGAACAAAGAAAAGAACTTAGGACTTTGGCTCGTACTATCAAAAAATATTACGATGAAGCCGCGGAAACCAGTTCAGAAATGTTCGGGGTGTAAATAAGTAATCAATAGGGCGGGATTTTGCCTTCTTTCTCCGTTGACAGCTATGCTCGAAACTTGAAAAATGGCGTCACGGCTTACGAATATAGCCTACTCTTTGCTTTAATTTTGCAATAGTGACTTGTACACATAAAAAGAGAGGCGGATTCCCGCCCCGCTAATTATTCGCAACACTTTGTTACAAAGAAGATTAAAAACTAAAAATTATGGTATTATTTACTTTGTAAAACATTAGATAAAGGAGAAACAGCCATAGCACACGAGGATAAATCAGGGAAAAACGCATTGTTAAACAACAATATACGCGCAAGAGAAGTGAGATTAATAGATAATGAAGGGGAAAATCACGGTGTAATACCGACTTTGCAAGCATTAAAAATGGCACAAGAAGCCGGACTGGATTTGGTAATAATAAGTCCAAACCAAGAGCCTCCCGTTGCAAAAATTTTAGACCACGGCAAATATAAATATGAAATGGAAAAAAAGGCAAAAGAAGCTAAGAAAAAACAACATGTAGTCGAAATTAAAGAAGTAAAAATAAGATATAAAATTGACACTCATGACTATCAAGTCAGAGTTAAAAATATAAAGAAATTTATCGCGCAAGGGAATAAAGTTAAAATAGTTGTAATGCTCAGAGGGCGGGAAATGCAACACGCACATCTTGCCTTTGAATTGGCAGAGCGGTTTTTAACAGACTTAGAAGGTGAACCTTTTATGGTTGAGAAAAAAGCTCAACTGGAAGGCAGAAACGTAACATTGTTCCTTGCACCTCAGCCTTTATCTTAAGATTGGCTTGACTGAAAGGTTTTTTTTGATAGGATAAAGGTATGCTGAATTTATTTTGGCATCATAAAAGTTTGTCATTGTGAGGGGTTGCCCCCGAAGCAATCCAAAAATATGAAAATCAAATACAATATGTCGCAATAGCCTCGGTGAGGCTAAGCCGGACCGAAGTCAGATTGAAAAGAGCTTGCTCTACCAACTGATTTCAACAATTAAATAGAATATGCCGCAATAGC
>DAOQAU010000082.1:0-3955 GCA_035354275.1 Candidatus Gastranaerophilaceae bacterium | reverse complement strand
TATAATTTTAAAAATTTATGCAAAATCAACCGGTTCAAAGACTTCAACCTGTTCTTCTTTGCCTTTGACGGAGATTTTTCCGATTTCAAAAGCGATAATTTTATCTTGAACCGCATCGTAAGTACTTTTTGAAATTAAAATATCTTTTTTGTAAGTTGAGCAGGAAGTTTCAAGACGCGAAGCGGTATTTACCGCATCGCCCATAGCTGTATAGCTCATGATTTTATCTGTTCCGGCAAGTCCTAAAACCGCCTCGCCCGTGTTTATTCCGATTTTTACATCAAAGACGATTTTTCCTTCCTGAGCGTTTGTAATTTTTAATTCGTTAATTCTTTTTTTGATTTCAAGTGCGGTTTTTACGGCTAAAAATTCTTCGTCGGCAGAATCCGTCAAGTCGCCCCAATATGCCATAATGCAATCTCCGATAAATTTATCTACTGTTCCGTTATTTGCAAAAATTATATTTACAACTTCTTTAAAAAGTTCATTTAAATTGCTCACCAACTGTTCGGGAGGATATTTTTCACAAAGGCTTGAAAAGTTTTTTACATCGCAAAACAAGATTGTTATACGCTTTTTTGTATTCTTAAGCACAAGCTTATTAGGGTCTTTCAAAACGCTTGCAAGGACTTTGGGCGCGACGAATTTACCAAAAACATTCATAATAGATGCTTTTCTTGTCATCTCGCCCCACAGCCTGAATGCAAAAACAACAATTGCCGTCATTGCAAGATAATAAAGCGGCTCAACCATAGGAAGCCAAACTCTTGAAGTAGGATTTACAAACATCCAAAACGAAAAAGACAGGTAGAAAATTATAGAAGCAAATCCGTTTAAAAATCCTATAACAGCACTCTGCGGAACAAGCCCCAAAAGCGCGACAACAATACAAATAACCACCGTCATCAAAATTTCAAAAGGTTTGGAGAGCTCATGAACAAATTTTCTTGATTGCTTATTGTTAGGATCTGTATCGTTTATAAAATTGTCCAGAGCAACCGCATTGGCTTCAGGACCTGTAAATGACTGGTCTATTATTGAGTTCATATCAAGGGTTGAACCTGTTGCAGTTTTTCCGATTATTACCATTTTGTCTTTGAAAAACTCAGGCTTGAGGTCTTTTTGACCCCCTTTGCTGAGTAAAACCCTTGAAATCGGAACATAAATATAACTTCTGCCTAGTTTATGCCAGCTGATATTTACTATTCCTTCGTCATCTATGGGAATAACTCTGTTTTTATATAAAATTTTGCCTTTTTTAACTTCTATTTTGCCGCCTTCTCCCATATATTTTAAGAACCCAGCAAAGGCAAGAGATGGCATATAGTAAGTTTTCCCTTCTTTTACCAGTTTAAACAGCGGCTGATTTTTTCTTACAACAGAATCGTCATCCAGTACATTGTTTATAACGCCCATGTTGTTGTATTTGGCGTAAATATCGTTAACAGGCGCGTTTGTTGTGTAAGTTATAATATCATCAAGCTTTTTGTTGTCTATGCTAACATCAAGAGGATGCGCTGTCGGAGTAAAATCATTTTTTACAAGTTCGATTTTTTTGGTGAAATTGTTTTCTTTTACAAGCGGGTCATCCAAGTATGTCCCTAAAATTATGTTGGGATAAGGTTTTATTGTTTGTGCAAACGAAGTATCGTACCAAGGTTTGTCTTCGGGTTTTTCAAAAACCATGTCAAACATCACCATTTTAGGATTTCCGCGCTCAATAAAATTTACGACATTTTTCCAGACATCATTTTCCCATTCCTGCTGACCTGCTTTTTTTGACGAGCTTTTTAAAAGTTGTTTGTATGAATAATCGTCTATTGCAACAATCACAATATCGCTGTCTGCCGTATTTGAATCTTTGCTCCAAAAGCTGTTATCGGTGTTAAACCTTGAACGAAAATCGTAGGAAAGCAATTCAAGGTGTTTGAAAAAATAAGTTTCTGACAGTATCCGTCCGACAATTATCGTCAGAATTATTATGCTCAAAACAACAAAAAAATTCTTTTTCATAAAAATATTATAGCAGAAAAGCTGATAAGTGAATTTCTATTTACCATTTACTATTTACTATTTACTGTTATTTAACCATTTGATCGACGGTCATAATTAAAATTCCCTGACCGCCCAGTTCCTTAAGATGTCCTATACTGTCATAGACCTTATCGGCATCAACAACAACATGTATTACAACATTTTTTTCATCGTTCATCAACGGCATAATCGTAGGTGATGAAAGCCCCGGCAAAAACTTTTTTATCTTTTCCAAATTTGCCTTTGGAACATGTGCCATCAAATATTTTTTCTCGCGCGCGTCCAAAACCGATTTGAGCGCAGTCAAAAGAGTATTTGTATTTTTCTTTTGAACTTCGGATAGCCCTTTTCTTGAAATTACAACCGCAGTTGAAGTCAAAATTTTATCGATAATTTTGAGTTTGTTTGACCTTAGAGTTTCGCCCGAGGAAGTTATATCCACGACAACATTTGAAAGCCCTAATCGGGGAGTTATTTCCGTTGCACCTGAAACTTCTATAATTTTGGCTTTTTTGCCCAGTTTTTTAAAATATTCTTTTGTAATATTTGGAAAAGATGTTGCCACTTTTATCTCAATAGGCAGGTCGGAAGCGGATTTATATTTGTCTTCTTCTTTTACCGCAACGACCATTTCGCACTGCCCGAAATCCAAATCCATAATCTTATTTACACTTGCGCCTTCTTCTTTAACGATATCAAATCCTGTAAAACCGAGGTCTGCGACGCCGTCTTCTACAAAGCGCGGAATATCCTGTGTACGCACAAAAATCAGCGAATATTTGCCGTCTTTAGTTGTGACCTGAAGCGTTCTTTCGCTTTTTGAAGGGAAACAAAGTCCCGCTGCGCTTAAGAGTTCATAAATTTTTTCTGACAATCTTCCTTTGTTAGGGATTGCAATTTTGAGCTGTTCCATTTTTTTGCCCTCGCACTTTTCCTTTTCAAGTTCATGATACAATAAAAAAATGAAAAGAAAACCGATAGTTGCAATAGTAGGGCGGCCGAATGTGGGAAAATCCACTTTCGTCAATCGCCTTGTAGGCTCAAGGCAGTCAATAGTCGATGACTTGCCCGGCGTTACGCGCGACAGAATTTATTTTGATGTCGAGTGGCAGAACAAATATTTTACCGTAATAGACACGGGCGGAATTATCCCGGGCGACGATGACGAGATTATGCTCTCCATTTTTGATCAGGTGCAAATTGCCTGCGACGAAGCAGACAAAATCATCTTCCTTGTTGACGGAAAAGACGGCGCGCAAAGTGCCGACAAAGACATTGCAAATATCCTGAGAAAAAATAAAAAAGAAGTTTTTCTTGTGGTGAATAAAATCGATTCTGTTAAAGAAAATGCCATGTTAGCCGATTTTTATTCGCTTGCAATGGGAGAGCCTATGGCAATTTCAGCCCTTCACGGAAGCGGCGGGGTGGGCGATTTGCTCGAAATTATAACTGAGAATTTTGAAGCCCAGGATGAACAAGTAAATGACGATACGATTAAAATTGCCATCGTGGGACGCCCCAATGCGGGAAAATCTTCTATCGTAAATGCCCTTTTAAACGAGCAAAGGGTTATAGTGTCTGAAGTTTCTGGTACAACGCGCGACAGCATTGATTCAAAAATCAAGTACAAAGAAAAAGATTTTGTACTTGTGGACACCGCAGGAATAAGAAAAAAGGCCAAAGTTGACTGGGGTGTGGAAAAATTTGCAGTAGATAGAGCCATTCATTCAATCAGGGATTGCGATGTGGCGGTTTTGGTAATTGATGCGACAGAAGGGATATCTGACCAGGACAAGAAAATTTCAGCCATTATAACAGAAGCCGGAAAAGGCATTATAATAACCGTTAATAAATGGGATTTGGTTGAAAACAAACAGACAAATACCATGAACCAATTTGACAAAAAAATCGCAAACGACAT
>DAOQAU010000081.1:0-4066 GCA_035354275.1 Candidatus Gastranaerophilaceae bacterium | reverse complement strand
TATCTTACCCCTAACAGGGTGCAGGTAAATAGCCTTAAATGCGGTGATGTCGGTTATTTTGCAGGTTCTATAAAAGAAATAACAAGGTTCGTGGGCGATACAATCACTCATAAAAGCCACCCTGCAAAAGAGCCTCTTGCGGGTTATAAAGAAGCACTTCCCATGGTCTTTTCAGGGCTTTATCCTGTTGACAACGACGAATACCACGATTTAAAAGAAGCCTTGGAGAGGCTGAAACTCAATGACAGCAGTATTACATTTGAACCCGAATCTTCAGGAGCCTTGGGGTTTGGCTTCAGATGCGGTTTTTTGGGCATGCTTCACATGGAAATTGCTCAAGAAAGGTTGGAGCGCGAATACAATTTGTCGCTTGTAACAACCGCCCCTTCGGTTGTTTATCATGTTTTTAAAACAAACGGAGAAATGGTTGCAATCGACAACCCTGCAAACCTGCCCGAACCTCAATACAGGGATTATATTGAAGAGCCTTATGTAAAAGTTCAAATAATTACACCAAATGAATATGTTGGCACTCTTATGGAATTAGCGCAATCAAAACGCGGAATTTTTATGAATATGACTTATTTGGACAAAACCCGCGCCGATTTAGAGTATCAAATCCCTTTAAGTGAAGTTATTATTGACTTTTATGACCAATTAAAATCTCGGACAAAGGGTTATGCGAGCATGGATTACGAATTTTGCGATTACAAACGTTCAGATTTGGTTAAATTAGATGTGATGCTCGCAGGCGAAGTTGTAGATGCGCTCTCTGTTATTTGCCATAGAGATAACGCTTTTTATATCGGTCAAAAATTAACCGCTAAATTAAAAGACATAATCCCGCGCCAGCTTTTTGAAGTGCCCATCCAAGCTGCCGTAGGCGGAAGAATTATTGCAAGAACAAATATTAAAGCGATGCGCAAAAACGTTCTCGACAAGTGTTACGGCGGAGATATTTCAAGGAAGCGCAAACTCCTTGAAAAACAGAAAAAAGGTAAAAAACGAATGAAATCAGTCGGCAGGGTAGAAGTTCCGCAAGAAGCGTTCATGGCGGTTCTCAGCCTTGATGAAGATTAAATTGTTTTTATGATAATATAATCAAAAAAAGGAGTTTAAATATGAAAATTAATTCTATAAACCAAAGATTTTTACCTCAAAAAACGCAAAACAAAAATATTTATTTTAACAATAAAACAGCTCAAGATACTGTTACTTTAACAATGCCGAGAAAAGATTTGAATTTAATTATAAATTTCATTAATTCTCAAATATCACAAACTAACATGGCTTTAAATGGCATTGAGTACGATATTATTGCTAAAAGGCATATTTTAAGCAGACTATCAGACCAATACGAAATAAGGGGCATTAATTCTCAGATAACAAAACTGAATAAAGAACACCAAAGGTTAGAAAATACCTTTAATAAATTAAGCAAAATGTTAAACGCTCTGACGCCTGATAAGTAGTTATTTGCTTATTTTTTCATAATATTCTTGCATAAAAGCGTCAAACTTATCTTTTAAAATTGCTTGTCGCGCTTTTTTGACAAAATCAATTAAAAACTGCGTATTATGAATTGAAAGCAAAATCGCAGCAGTCGCCTCACCGCAGCGATAAAGATGCCTTATATATGCTCTGGAATGGTTTTTACAGGCATAGCAATTGCAGTTTTCATCCAATGGTTTTGAATCAGTTTCAAATTCTTTATTTTTGATAATTTTTCTGCCTTCGTAAGTAAAAAACGAGCCGTGACGGGCGTTTCTTGTGGGCAGAACGCAGTCAAACATATCAATCCCGCGAAAAATCCCATCGAGCAAATCTTCTGGAGTTCCCACACCCATTAAATAGCGCGGTTTGTCTTTTGGCAAAAGCGGAGCGGTGATTTCTACAATATGATTTTTCATCTCTGTCGGCTCACCCACCGAAACTCCGCCAATAGCATATCCTACAGCATCGTAAGATGCAATTATTTTTGCGCTTTCTTCTCTCAAATCATCGTAAAAAGCTCCCTGAACAATGGGGAAAAGTGCCTGTTTAGGATTTTTGTGCGCTTTAAAACATCTATCTAACCACCTATGGGTGCGCTCCATTGCAACTTTTGCCTCTGAGTGACTACAAGGATATGGAGCACATTCATCAAACGCCATAATAATATCGGCTCCGATGTATTCTTGAATTTGCATTGAAATTTCAGGGCTTATGTAGTGTTCTTTGCCGTCTTTAGGGTCTCTGAATTTAACCCCGTCTTCTGTTATTTTTCTCAAATGCGAGAGCGAAAAAACCTGAAACCCGCCCGAATCGGTTAAAATAGGCTTTTGCCAGTTCATCCAACCGTGAATTCCGCCAAAGCTTTTTATCAATTCCGTTCCTGCTCTTAAATAAAGATGATAAGAATTTGCAAGGATAATCTGCGCTCCTGTCTGCTCTAAATGCTGATTTGTGAGCATTTTTACCGTTGAATTTGTCCCTACGGGCATGAAAATTGGAGTTTCGATGTCGCCATGAGGCGTGCTTAAAAGACCCGCGCGTGCGCCGGTCTTTTTACATTCGTGTATTAATTCGTATTCAAAAAATTTATGCTTTTTCATCTGATATCAGTTCAAACATTGTTTTCCAGTTATCACAAAGTTCATTTGATTCAAAATAAAGGTTAATTTCCCTTTGCGCACTTTCTTTGGAATCAGAGCCGTGAATTGTATTTATGCCCATAACCTGCGAAAAATCACCTCTTATAGAGCCGCCTTCGGCATCATCGGGGTTGGTTTTTCCCATAAATTTTCTTGCGCTTTCGATTACGTTTTCACCCTGTAAAACCATTGCAATAATCGGTCCGCTTGTAATAAATTTTATAAGCCCGTTGTAAAAAGGTTTACCGACGTGCTCGGCGTAGTGTTGTGCCGCCAATTCGGGCGTTACATGGAGCATTTTTAAGCCGACGATTTTGTATCCTTTGTCTTCTATTCTTGAAATAATTTTCCCGATTAACCCTCTTTTAACTCCGTCAGGCTTAATCGCAACAAATGTTCTTTCCATAAAGTCTCCTCTTTAATTTCTTCGAATAAATTAAACCACAAAAATCAACTTGTGTCCACTTTGTTGCGCGCGGGAGGATTGAAGGGAGGAAGGCTGGGGGATGAATTTAAAATTAAATATTGTAAAGATAAAGACTATAATATAATTCGTGCTAAAATCTATTTGCATATACATTTTGGGGAGAAAAACGGCATGGGAAAAATTAAAGTCGCCGACTATTTAATACAGGAAATAAACAAACTTGGAATAAAAGAAATCTTCGGGCTTCCGGGAGACTATAATTTCAACATTTTATACGCAATAGAAGACAACCCGAAAGTAAAATGGATTGGCTGCACAAATGAATTGAACGCGGGTTACGCAGCAGACGGCTACGCTAGAATTAACGGCTACGGTGCGCTTGTAACCACTTACGGGGTAGGCGAGTTAAGCGCGATGAACGCAACGGCAGGAAGCTTTGCCGAAAACATCGCAGTTATACATATTGTAGGCGCACCTGCTACAAAATTCATAAAATCAAACGCGCTTATCCACCATAATTTTCAACACCCGAATTATTATGCCTGTCAACGAGCGTTTTCAAACGTCACCGAAGCAACGGCTTTTTTGGATGAAAATAATGCAAAGGAAGAAATTGACAGAATTTTGTCGGTTTTTGTCGAATACAACAGACCCGTTTACATTTCAATTCCGGTTGATATTTGTAAAATGGAAATCGAAAACAAACCGCATATACAACGCAAAAAAAGCGATAAAAAGGCTCTTGCATCCGCAATAGAAAGTGCAATGAGGCTGATTAATCGCTGCGAATCTCCTGTAATACTGGGAGACGTTTTGATAAAAAGATACAAAGTCAGAAAAGAATTTGCAAAACTTGTCGAAAAATCAAAAATGCCTGTATCAAATCTGCTTATGGGAAAAGGGCTTTTAGAAGCCGACAACAAAAATTTTCTGGGAACATTTCTTTCCACTTACGATAACCCCAATGCCTACAACGGGCTTAGGGATTCTGACTGTGTGATTTCCG
>DAOQAU010000080.1:0-4103 GCA_035354275.1 Candidatus Gastranaerophilaceae bacterium | reverse complement strand
TTAAGTAAGAGGAAAAAAATGAGATACGATAACTACGAAATAAGAAAAAAGAAACTTGATAACCTCTATTCTTATAAAGGACCTAATTTTAATTATAATGGCGGTCACAACTGCTATATGAATTCGATTTTCTCTTCATACGGAAATTGCCAAATCTCAAATGCTCAAAAATCGCTGAACACCTGGTCAAATATAATGAACGGTATTTCTATAGGAACAGCGATTGCAGGAATGTTTTCTGCATTTAAAAAAACCGACGACAAACCAAATCCATTTAAACCTGCAGAGCCTGGAGATACAACACAAAAAGATGTTGTTACAACAACAAATGACCTTGAAGCAGCTTTAAATACTGCCTTAGAAACAGATAATTGGCAAGAGGTAAAAAATCAATTAAGAACCTCAAAGAACACCCTATCCGCAAATCAAAGAACTTTGGCTAATTATGATACTCAAATTCAAAAAGCACAAGCTGACTTAAATATAACAACAGGAATAATTGACGATGCGACAACTCAAAATAATCAAATAGATACTGATATTGAGAGAGCGGAAACCCGAAAAACGCAATCAATTGAAGCTGCCGATACTGAATTTACGACTACCGAAGCAACAATAAATTCTCAGATTGCAGGACTTGAACAAGGTGTAACAGCACTTCAAGGAACTCCTGGGGCTGAAGCAGCAATAGACAGAATAAATCAGCAAATAGCTCAATTAAGAGCGCAAAAAACAGCGGCAGAACAAAGATGTCGGGATGCAAAAACTACAGCAGAGCAAACTTTTACAAATACGGTAACGCCGCTTAATGAAACAAAAACTTCAAATGAGTCTAAAATACTAGAATATACCCCTGTAAAAGAAACACAAACAGCAAGATTAACTCGTTTGAGCACGGAAAAAACAACATTAACAACGAATAATCAAGCATTGGCTCAAAAAATTACTCTTGCCGAGTCAAGATTACAACAATACGGAAGAAATTAATTTTAAAATAACTTTTAAAGCGGGCGAGGCTTTCAGCCTCGCCCGCTTTTTTAGTCCGCTTTTTGTTTAAACCTTCAAAATATCTTCAATTTTTGACCAATCAAAATGTTTTGAATTTGCAAATTCCTTTAATTTATTAGCATTAAGGTTTTTTATTTCTTCAAAAAGAGTCTTAAAATCTTCTGTACTGTTTATTGTAATACAAGGAATTTGAGCTTCTTTAGCAAGTTTTTCGACTTTTTCGTCGTAGGATACGGCAAGAGTTTTGACGCCGGATTTTAGTGCAATCAAATTGGCGTGGAAGCGCATTGCTATAAAATATTCAAGCTTAGAAATTTTATCAATAAGTTCTTTGGAGCTTTGATTATAAATTATTTGAGTTTTTATCTGCGGGTTCATTACTTTTAAAATTGCCTCAAATCTTTTGCAAACGCTCAAATCAATGCTGTCTTGAAAAGAAAAAATTTCAATTTCTTTTAGCGAAAAGTTTTCATTAATTTGCTGTGCAAGTTTTATAAGCAGTTCTTCTTTTAAATTTTTAAAATCCCTGAGTTGAACACCCACTTTATCGGAGCGGAAAGACGGCGGTATTTCTATGTCAAAAAGCGGATCACAAACCAATTCAACATTATCGATTCCCCAACCCCTTAATAAAAACAAACTTTTTTCATCACGAACAGTAATCAGCGAACATTTTTTGAGTGCCTTTTTTGTCAAGAATTGTCCCAATTTTGAATTAATCGGACCGATGCCTTGAGCGAAAATTATGACTTTTTTTTTGAAAAATAAAGCCGTATTTATAACCCAGAGGTAGTAAAGCAGGCTTTTAAGACTTGTAACATCCTGAAGCAGGCTTCCGCCGCCTGAAACTAATACATCGCATTTCAGCAATGACAAGATTATCTGACGCGGGCAGATATACCAGGCTGTTTTAACGTTATGCAGTTCAGAAGTTTTTTTTGGTGTTTTTGTAATGACGGCTATTTTTGCGTCTAATTCTTTTAATTTGTTTATTAAAACCGATAAAATTGATTCGTCACCGAAGTTATCAAATCCGTAGTATCCTGAAATTACCACAGTTGGCGGCTTAGATTTTTTCATATTCAGCATAAACCTCGTTTGCATAAGGGACTGATTTTACAGCACCGATTTTTTGTGATTGCAATCCTGATACAACAGAAGCAAGTTTTGTTGCTTCAAACGGTGAAAGACCGGAAGATATTCCGTGTAAAAATCCGCCGTTAAAAGCATCACCCGAGCATGTCGTATCAACAATTTCTTTCACAAAGAACGGGGTGAAAACTATATCGCCGCCGTAGCCTGTGTAATAACCTTTATCGTGGCTTGATTTAACAACAACTATATTTACTCCCAAATCCCAAAGATTTTTAATAATTTTTTCACATGAATCTACTTCTAAAATATGCGGAGCATCGTTTTTAGCGCTCAAGAAGATTATATCTATATCCGATATTACATCATCAAAAAGCTCTTTTGATTCTTCAGGTGTCATTAAAAGGGGAGTATAATTGGGATCATAAGCGGTTGTAATACCTTTTTCTTTTGCGATTTCATAAGCTTTTTTAATGGCTTCTTTTGCCGAAAGCGAAAGAGATTGGGCTATTCCTGACGTGTAGAGGATTTTTGCATTTTTAATGTAATTGTCTGAAATATCTTCAATGGAAAGCTTACAAGCAGCTGTCTTTTTTCTGTAATAAGAAAATTCCTTGGGCCCGTTTTTTGGTCTTGCAAGAAGATAAATCCCGTTAAAATCACCCGTAAGCTTGATTTGTGAAATATCAAGCCCTTCGGATTGCCAACTGTCAAGCAAAAATTCTTTAAAATAATCGCAGCCCACACGAGTTATATAGCCGACCTTTGAGCCGAGTCTTCTTGCAGCAATGGCTGTTGTAAGAGTATCTCCGCCATAATATTTATTTAAAGATTCAGCCAAACTAAGGCTTACATCACTTGATAATTCGATTAAACTTTCACCAATGGTTATTATATCTAATTTTTCATCCATATTAAATCTCCTTTAATCTGGCGAGAATTTCTCTGGATTTTCTTGTTATTTCGGTAAAATCAGCATTTTCATAAAAACTTCTGCCTACCCCGACTGCGACCGCCCCCGCTTTTATATAATCGGGCACTTCTTCAATTGAAATATTCCCCGACGGCATGATATTTAAAAACGGCATGGGTCTAAGCAAATCTTCGATGTAAAGCACTCCGCCAAGAGCTTTTGCAGGAAAAATTTTAATCAAAGGAACTCTTGTTTTCCAAGCCATGTAAGCTTCGTTAGAAGTCGAAGCGCAAGAAATCAAAGGAACTTCCTTGTCTTTAGAAAGTTTTACCATATTCATCTGAAAAATAGGGGATGAAATTATTTGAGCACCTGCATCCAAAGCCTTGTTTGCCTGCTGAGAAGAAATCACTCCGCCTGCAGAAACCGTTGCGATTTTAGAAACTTCATGAATTGCCTGATAAATGGAAGAATTTTCAACATTAATTTCAATTATCTTTATCCCGCCTTCGACCATAGCGTTTGCCATATCTATTGCGGTTTTTGAATCTTGACATCTTATTATCGGATAAATTTTTTGCTCTGATATTTTTTTAATTAAATTTTCTTGCATAGTGTATCCTTTTTTCAAAATTTATTATATCATGGTTTCATGAAAAGTGTGAAAAACGTCAAGTCTTTAGTAATTACTGTAGCAATAATTGTTTTTATGCTTGTTGCTTATTTTATTTCGGCGTCTTTTTTCGAGCCTAAAGCTTATAATTTCATGGTAAGAAATTTTTCTGCAAATAAAGTCGGATCTGATGAAATAGCTTTAATTATCATTGACGACAAATCTCTTTCACAAATTCGTTGGCCGTGGAAAAGGAATTTGTACGGAAAAATTTTCCGATACATTAATGAATACACAACCGCAAAAGTAATCGGTTTTGATGCAATAATTGCGACCCCCGATAAAGAAAATTTGAAGTCCGACGAGGAATTTTATAATTCAATTAAAACTATAAAAAACCTTGTAGTCGGTTTTGTTGCGCTTAATTCGCCTTATGAAAACAAAACAGACGGCATAAAATATGATGAAAAATTTAAA
>DAOQAU010000079.1:0-4319 GCA_035354275.1 Candidatus Gastranaerophilaceae bacterium | reverse complement strand
TCTATATTTGATGAAAACATACAATCATTTCCTATCAAACACCCCGCATTTTCATCCAATATAATAGATCCGCTATTAAAAGTTGTTCCTTCACCTATTTCCAATTTTTGATTTGCTCCAAAACAACAGCGAATAAACAAAGCTTTTAATCTACAGTTTTTTTTAATAGTAACGTCAACTCCGTCATTTCCTATCTGTATAAAAGTATTATTTAAAAAAACTGTAGGCAGTTCTAATTTTATACGATTATTGTTTCCCTTCACTTCAATATTCAACCCAGTTATAACTTCACAGTCCCCAAGCTCTCTTTCAATTCCTTCTTCGATAAGAATGATTTTATTATTTTCCCCCTGAACACAATATTTATCCATTTTTCTCCTTTTCCAAATATATTTTTAACGTTATTAACCACTACATAATTTTTATTTTACCATAATAATTGCTTTATAAATAATTAATATGCTTATATGGAAATTTAGTTTTTTTTATGTGAAAATAGTATTCAGATGTACATCAGTAATTGAGGAATTATGAGTTCGGATACAATGAAATTAAAAGACACGGTTTCCAAAGATGCCTTCAGGTACGGCTATCTTTTGGGAAGAATCTACCCTTATCTTAAACCTGTTTTGGGAAGAGCAATTTTAGGCTTACTGATAGCAATCCCGTTAGGTCTTCTTGACGGTGTAACAGCCATTGCTCTTAAACCTTATCTTGATAATGTTATAAACGGAAGCCCTAACGCCACTTTTGAACTTCTCGGAAAAACTTTTAACAGCAGAATTTTCTGGGCAATGCTCATTCCTCCTGCCATAATCACTTTTGCGGTAATTCAGGGCGGATTAAAATACATAAACACCTACCTTACCGACTGGACCGGTATGAAAGTTTCAAACTCTTTAAAACTTGATTTATTCAAAAAATTAACTTCGCTTAACTCAAAATTTTACGACATAAATTCATCGGGTCTTGTTTTAATAAGATTTTTAAACGACCCTGACGCGGCATCAAGAAGTATAATTGACAGCGTTAAAACTTTTATTACAACGATTTTCGGCATTTTGGGCTTGGTCGGAGTTTTACTCTACACCGCCTGGAAACTTGCAATCATCGGGGTTACGGTGCTCGGGCTTGCAATGCTTCCCGTTGCCTTTATAAGAAAAAAAATCAAATCCGTTTCAAATGCTTCTATGGTAGTGGGCGGCGGAATGACCACAAACTTTAATGAAACTTTTTCGGGAAATAAAATCATTGCCGCATACAATCTTCAGGAACAGCAAAATTCTGCTTTTGAAAGTCAGATTAATGAACAATTTAATCTTTCAATGACTCTTACAAAGCGTGTCGGATGGCTTTCTCCGATTATGTATTTTGTGGCATCGTGCGGAATTGCAATAGTTATGGCATACGGAAACCACCTGATTATGACAGGCGAAATAACAAGCGGAAGTTTTGCCGCGTTTGTAACATCTCTTTTATTGCTTTACAAACCGGTTAAAGGATTGGGGCAAACTCTTGCGGGGCTTCAATCTACGTTTGTTGCTATGAGCAGGACTTTTGAACTTTTTGACCTTGTGCCTGAAATCAAAAATGAACCGGATGCAATAGAATTAAAAGGCTTTGAAAAACAAATCGAATTTAAGAACGTTAATTTTGAATATATTGAAGATACCCCCGTTTTAAAAAATCTATGCTTAGCAGTTCCTAAAAATGAAACCATTGCTCTTGTAGGCAACTCCGGTGGTGGCAAAAGTACCGTTGTAAACTTAATTCCAAGGTTTTACGATGTTAAATCGGGCTCTATAGAAATTGACGGAGTAAATATAAAAAATTTCGACCTTGTATCTTTGAGAAATCAAATTTCGTTTGTTTTTCAGGATAATTTCCTGTTTTCCGGCACAATCAAAGAAAATATTATTATGGGAAATAAGCAGGCAAGCGACGAGGAATTACAAAATGTAGTCAAAATGGCACACTTGGATGAATTCATCGAAACCCTTGAAAAGGGAATTGACACTTACGTAGGAGAGCGCGGTGCGACGCTTTCTGGCGGTCAAAGACAAAGAGTTGCTATCGCGCGGGCTATGCTTAAAAATGCGCCAATTGTAATTCTTGATGAAGCGACTTCTGCACTTGACAACAAGTCAGAGGCTATTGTACAAAAGGCTTTGGACAATTTAATGAAAAATAAAACCGTTTTTGTAATAGCACACAGGCTTTCTACAATTAAAAATGCCGACAGAATTGCCGTTATTAACGAAGGCGAACTTGTGGAATTAGGAACTCACGATAACTTGATGAGAATAGAAAACGGTAAGTACAAACACCTTTATGAAATGCAGTTTAAAAAAGTTGAACAGTTGAATAGTTGAAAAGTCGAACAGTTCTTAAAAAGCTGTTGACTAAAAAGAGGAGAAGTGATGGTTGAGGTTAAGTCATTAAATGCGATTGTTTATAATCAGGAAAGAATTGACATAAATGATGTTATTGCACCGCCTTATGACGTTATTTCAGACGAATACCGCGATGAATTGTACCAAAGAACCCCCTACAATATCGTAAAACTGATTCTGGCAAAAGGCTCCAAGGATTTGTCCGACCCTGATAACCGCTACGATGAAGCCTGCAAAAACTTCCGCCAATGGCTTGAAAAAGAAGTTTTGATAAAGCTTAAAAAACCTTGTATTCTTTACATTATCCAAAAATACACAACCGAACATGGCAGAAAAATCGAACGCAAAGGTTTTATCGCAAGAAACCGAATAGAAGATTTTTCCACCAAAAAAATTCTTCCCCACGAATTTACTATGGATGGGCCTAAAGAAGACAGGCTGAATTTGACAAAAAAATGCAAAGCAAATTTTTCTCAAATTTTTATGGTTTATTCCGACCCTAAAAAACAAATTGAAAACGCGGTAGATTTTTCTCAAAAACCTTTTATTGATGTAACTGACGATAACGGAGTCCAAAATATTGTTTATAAAATCGAGGATAAAAAATTTATTTCGCTTGTTGAAAATGTTATGAAAGACAAAACTCTTTTGATAGCAGATGGACACCACAGATACGAAACAGCGATGAATTACAGAGATATTTGCAGGCAGATCCCGCAACAAGTGCGGGATGACAATTATGAATATGTCATGAGCTATTTCACAAACCTTGACGATGAAAATCTGCTTGTTTTCCCAACCCACAGAATCATTACAAAAAGAATTGAGCCCTACGTTTTGCTTGAAAAAGTTAAAAAATATTTTGATGTAAAAGAATTTATTTTTGACGGAAAAAATAAACAAAAAATTAAAAATGAATTTTTACAGGCGATTGAAAAAGAAAATCAAAAACAGATTTCAATGGGCTTGTATATGAAAAATGTCAATAAATTTTATTTATTGACGTTACGCGAAAACGTAAATTCAATTCTTAATGAGTTTGCAGTTCCTGATGTTTTGAAAAAACTTGATTTGACGGTGCTGCATAAAGTCTTAATTACAAAAGAATTCGGGTTCACCGAAGATGAACAAATGGCTCAAGAGGGAATAAAATACATTAAACAAGAATCTGAAGCCTTCGATATGATTGACTCTGGTAAAGCAGAAGCATCTTTTATTATGGCGTATCCTAAAATTAAAGATATAAAAGAAATTTCTCAGGCAGGGTTCAGAATGCCTCAAAAATCGACTTACTTTTACCCGAAATTGCTCTCTGGAATTGTGATTAACCCGCTTGAATAAAAATTTATAAAATTGACTACAACTCTTTGATATGTTAAACTTTTTAAAATTAGAAGAATTAAAGAAAGTTTTATTTTTATGAAAAAAACTATTACATATAAAAAAAATAAACTAAAAATAGCTTTCACCTTAGCAGAGGTTCTGATTGTTATAGGTATAATCGGTATGATTGCGGATTTAACATTACCAAATTTAATAAAAACCTTTCAAAAACAGCAATATGTTACGGCTTTAAAGAAAGCTTACTCAGAGTTTAATCAAGCTTTGATTATGTTAGCAAATGATATGGGGTGTCCGGGTGATTTAAAATGTACGGGATTATTTGATGGAAACAGTATTTTTTCAGCAAATGCAAACCAAAACCTTGGGAAAGAAATTATAAAATATTTTAAAGTGACAAAAAATTGTGAAACAAATGCTTCGGGAAAAACCACTTATGGCTGTTTTTCTAATAATATTTTATATGATTATAATGCAAACCCTTCTCAGTCAGGGGATTATGATGACCCGCAATATTATAGATTTATAATTTTAAGTGGTTCTTCTTTTAGAATATTAAATGGTAACAACAATTGTTCTTACAAT
>DAOQAU010000078.1:0-4562 GCA_035354275.1 Candidatus Gastranaerophilaceae bacterium | reverse complement strand
TGAAAGCTGAGGGCTGGCGAGTAAATCACAAAAGAGTTGAAAGAATTTGGCGAGAAGAGGGACTTAGAGTCCCTCAAAAACAGAAAAAACGAGGAAGATTATACTTCAATGATGGTTCTTGTATTAGGCTTCGACCTATGCACAGAAATCATGTTTGGAGCTACGATTTTGTGCAGGATAGGCTTAGCAATGGAAAGAAAATCAGGATACTCACGGTAATTGATGAATATACAAGAAAATGTTTAAAGCTCAAAGTCGGTTACAGTTTAAAAGCCGATGCTGTTCTTGATGCACTTGCGGATTTATTCTTAACTGAAGGCATTCCAGAATATCTTCGCAGTGATAACGGTTCGGAGTTTGTTGCAAAAAATATCCAAAGTTTTTTGCAACAACTCCACGTCACCACTGCATATATCACGCCAGGTAGTCCTTGGGAGAACGGTTTTAATGAGCGGTTTAACGGGATACTCAGAGATGAATTATTGAACGGAGAAATGTTTTACACGATAAAAGAGGCAGAAGTAATGCTAGAAGATTACAGGAGACTTTACAATGAATTCAGACCGCATAGCTCCCTAAACTACGCTCCACCTGCTCCGATGGCGAAAGTTATGCCGCTAAAAAATTGCCAAAAACTATCTTTAACTTTGGACCAAAGATTGGGGGCTTGACAAGTCCTATAGATTTATTTTTGAAACTATTATTTTTAATTGCTTCAAAGTTATCTTTTACAAGTGATTTTAATTCAATTGACTTTGAAGCTTCTTGACTAAGCTTCGAATCCACCTTCGGTAATACGACATCTACATTATCTGATACATTATGTTTTATTTTAATAAAATCCTTGATTGAAGTATTTCCAAGTTCATTAAGTTTAACTTTGATATTATCATTGTCAATTGTGTTAATAGAACTCAAATTATTTAGAGAAAGCCTATAATATTTTTCGGGTAAATCTTGAATTGGTAAATTAGTAGCCACATCTTTTTGTATTTGCGCAGACAATGTAAGGTTATTTTTTGAATCCTTTAATTCTGTTAATAAATCTGAAGGTTTAATATCTCTCGCAAAACCTGTAGCTTCGCCCTGCATCATATTTTTTGACAAATCATCTAATTTTAAAGCTTCTTGATTCGCTTGGTCAAACATTTCAGCCTGTACAAATTTCTCATATCTGTAGCCTGTGTTTTGAATTTTTTCTAAATTATCATAAGTCCCTGCCGCTTCATCATAAATTTTAGCATCAACTTCTTTTGAAAATTCCGCAAGCTTATTGCCCACGGCATCTTTTAATTGACCCACAACACCCATACAATTTGTAAAGGCACCGATTGCTTCTTGTATTATCTCAGCTTTATCTCCTGCATTACAGGCTTCTGCCAATTTAACTATTTTAGGTGCAACATCAACCGCTAATGTCGCAATAACTCCTGCAACAGGGTTAATCATACCTGCAATTTGAGAAATTTTTAATTTTTCTCCAATTTCATCCCACTTAATATTTTCAAAATCGCCGCTAACCACTTGTCCTGTGAAATCTGCAAAATTAGAAACCCATTGTTTCATTTCTTCTATTTGCTGTTCTTTTCTTTTTTCGGGGTCAAGCATTATTTCTAATTGTTTACCCATATTTATTTTATATTGCACCAAACTTTTTACGGCATCGGTCACCATTGAATCTTGAGGCAAAAGATCGACAACAGAAGTCAAAATCGGGTCAATTTGTTTGTTAAGCTTTTTGACCATTTCTAGTAATTCTTTTCCACCCATATCATCACCCATAGGATCTTGAGCGTCGTCATCAGGAACAACATTTCTCACAAGATGGTCAATGAATTGGTCTTTATTGAAATTTCCGGTTACCGCATAATTCAAAAGGTCGTTCAAAGGATTAATTTTTTCTTCTTTATCTTTCATAGAATTTTTACTTTCATTATCGCCTTTTCCTTCCCAAGGATAATGAGGATCTTCGTCCATAATACCGCCGTTGCCACCGCCTGTCGTGCTTGAACTACCTCCTATGCCATCAGGTTTTGAACGATAATATGCACCCACTTCTGTTCCATCTGCTCTTGTATATGCCGAGACATATACAACATCGGAGAAATTTCCCAAATCTGCATTTGTTGGAACACCAATCGTCTTCATTTGATGCTCGATTGCTTTTTCATTCTTGCTGTATTCGGCAGCAGACATTTTGCCGACATCTTCCCTAGAATATATTCTGTTTAAGTTGTTTTCTTTATTAACGTAGCCTTTCAAAATTCCCATTGTTATCCCTTTCTAAAAAATTGCACTATTCTTAGAATAACAATTTTTAAAAAGGCCCGCAAGTCCGCATTTTTACTTAGCTTGAATAACGTAAGCAAATTTGGCAGTTAAGCTTTTAATTAAACTTGTGCCGTATAGTATCGTCGTGTTATTAGGTATAAGCACTAAAAAAGGGCATCATACAAATCGGCTGAAATCCTTATAAATAAAAAACTCCCCAGGTTGGACTTCAGCTCAGATGCAGGCGAGAACAGGACGTTCGAGCCTTGCAGATGAGGGTATCGACTTGTCGATTAACCAACCGTTGTTTTAGAGCAGGAGCGAAAAAACAACCTTGGTTCGTGTCCTCTGGGGGATATTTTTGTATTACTTACACAAATTGTTTTGCATTTTTGTGCTAAAACAATTTGTTAAAAAAGCAAAATAAAACTCCCTTTGTTGGAGACGATTCACAAATTAGCCATGGATGAAATTTTTGTTTTTAGCGTTAAGGAATTGATAGGGTAAAAACAAATATATAAGCTCTTTTTGCACAACAAAAAACAAGCTACACCTTAGTTAAAATGAAGCTATAGCTTCATTTTAACTAAGGTGTATAAAACAAGTCAATCATTATTGCAAAAGATTTACGAAAATATTGCTTTTATTTTAAAAATGTGCTAATATAGGTACCATGAGTACCGAAAACAAAACAAATATAAAGAAGATATTTACTGAATTACCTTACAATCCGGTTATGACATCTAAATGGCTGGCAGAACATGGGGTTTACCATGATTTGCAAAAAAAATATGAGCGTAACGGTTGGTTTAAACGTATAGGTATAGGTGCCTACGCAAAGCCCGATGAAAAATTAAACATAGACAGTGCCATGCATGCCCTACAAGAACAATTAGGTTTGAGCATACATGTAGCCGCCATGACTGCATTAAACGAAAAACATGGAATCATGCACAATGTACCGTTTAACCGAAAAACTTTATTGTTTGGGGTTAGGGGAGAAAAACTACCGGCATGGTTTAAGAATTATTTTAAAGACACATACAAACTGGTATTAACCGACTTTTTGCCGAAAAATTTAGGCATGACAACTTATAATAACGGCTCATTTACTACCCAAATACCCACAGCAGAAAGGGCTTTGCTGGAATTAATATACTTGCTACCAAAGGATGCGGGGCTTAAAGAAGTTTACCATATAATGGAGATGGTAATGACTTTACGCCCGAAAAAAATACAAGAGTTGTTGGAAAACTGCACCTCAATAAAGACAAAGCGTATATTTTTGTTTTTAGCGGATAAGGCACAAATGCCCTGGTTTAGCGAATTGGATTTAGGCAAAATAGATTTGGGCAAAGGTTTTAGGGAAATAAACAAGGGCGGAATAGTTGATTACAAATACCAAATAGTGATAAATAATCCCGAGGATACGAATTAGTGACTATATACGAAGAACAGACAAAATTGTTGGTACAAGTGTTGCCGGAAGTTGCGAAAGAAGATTGCTTTGCACTTAAAGGCGGAACGGCTATCAATTTGTTTTATAGGGATTTGCCGAGAGTATCTGTGGATATTGACCTTTGCTACGTTAATTTTGAAGACAGAAAAACCGCCATTACCAATATTGAAAGTGCGATGGAAAGGATTTGCCAAAGCGTAAATAACGCAGGATTAAGGGCAGAAATTAAAGGTACAGAAAGCAAGAAAATCTATTGTTATAACTCTTCGGTAAGCATAAAAATTGAACCGAATTACACAATAAGGGGTTACGCTTACGAGCCTGAAATGATGAAAATTTGCGAAAAGGCGGAAGATGATTTTGGTTTTGCCAAAATAAAAGTTGTATCCAAAGCCGAATTATACGGCGGAAAAATTTGTGCTGCACTTGACAGGCAACACCCCAGAGATTTGTTTGATATTAAGGAACTGCTTGATAATGATGAGCTGGATGATGCTATTATAAAGGGCTTTATAGTTTTATTGCTAAGTGCAGGCAGACCGTTGCATGAAATGCTAAACCCAAACATTTTGGAACAAAATGACGTGTTTTTAAGCGAATTTAGCGGAATGACCGACAAGGAATTTACTTACCAAGACCACATTGAAACACTAAAAGCACTTATAGACATTGTTAATACAGAAGTTAAAGCCGATTACAAAGATTTTTTACTGGACTTTGTGCGGTTGGAGCATAACTTTGCCGACATAGACATACCAAACCTTGATAAACTCCCTGCGATAAAATGGAAGGTTAAAAATTTAGAAACCTTACATACCGCAAACAAGGCAAA
>DAOQAU010000077.1:0-5309 GCA_035354275.1 Candidatus Gastranaerophilaceae bacterium | reverse complement strand
TCGTTTTCTTCCAGATACTGTTTTGCATTTTCAAAGTCAGGTGTGAACCCGAAGTCTTTTTCAATTTCTTCCTTAACGTTAGGAATTTCTTCAATCAAAGACAATTCGTAAACTGACTGAGCATTGTCTGTTACTGGTCCGTAACTGTCAACCGCGATTGTAACAGGTCCCATTCCCAAAAAGCCGAAAGCAACAAGCCCGAAAGCAAATACTGACGGATAAATCATCATCTCGACAGGAATATATGTGCTGAACATATAAGCCCCGCCCATCAGCATCACAACAACCATTCCAATCCAAAATCCTGAAAAATTACCTGATACAAGACCTGAAAGGATTGTCAAAGACGCACCGCCTTCGCGTGAAGCTCTAACTACTTCTTCAGTGTGTTTAGCTTTAGGACTTGTAAAGATTTTTGTGAATTCAGGAATCAATGCAGCACCTAAAGTTCCGCAAGAAATTATACCTGATAAAATAAGCCATAAATTGCCGCCTAAAGGAGCAAGCAACCATTTACTTACTGAGAAAGTCATTACAATGGACAAAATTGAAGTTATCCAAACTAAGCGGGTCAAAGAACCTTCAAAATCAAATTTAACTATTTTTCCTGAGAAAAGACTGTCAAAAATACTGTTTGCCCAGTAAGAAACAACTGATGTGATAATCATCAAGAATCTCATTGTAAAAATCCAGGTTAACAGAGCAACCTGATAATCTTTAAACACGCCTAAAAGAATAAAGCTTACAAGAGCAACACCTGTTACACCGTAAGTTTCAAACCCGTCTGCGGTAGGACCTACTGAATCACCTGCGTTATCACCTGTACAATCGGCGATTACACCGGGGTTTCTAGGATCATCTTCTTTGATACCGAATTGAATTTTCATCAAGTCTGAACCGATATCGGCAATTTTTGTAAAGATACCGCCGGCTACACGAAGCGCAGATGCACCCAGCGATTCACCGATTGCAAAACCGATAAAGCATGCGCCTGCAAGGTGTCCGGGGACAAATAACAAGATAATTAACATCATTATAAGCTCAACCGAAACAAGGCAAACACCTATACTCATGCCTGCTTTTAACGGTATGTTCAAGATATTAAGAGGGTTACCTTTTAACGCGCTGAAAGCAGTTCTTGCATTTGCAAGGGTATTCATTCTGATACCAAACCATGCCACAGAATAAGAGCCCAAAATACCTATTACAGACCAACCTAATATGGTTAAAACTTCATTTACACTCATTTTTTGCAGCACACCGAAATAATAGGCAATACACAAGCCTATAAGTATTTCAAGCGCAATAAGGAATTTTCCCTGTTGCAAAAGATAAGTTTTACAGGTTGCGAAAATGGTTTCACCCACATCAGTCATAGCTTTGTGAGCTTTAATCGCCTTAACCTTTAAAAACTCAATAAATCCGAACAACAAACCTACAACAGACACTGCGATACCAATCAACAAGAGATTGTAATAAGCAGGATTTGCCGCTTGAATATTCGGAACATTCAATGCCGCTTCGCTTGCAAAAACCGGCGAAGTGGCGCAAATCAACGAAAACAGGGCTGTTAACATTGCTTTGCCTCCAAAAATTTTTTTCATAACTACTCTCCTTCAAATAAAAAATATACGTTATATACAAGAAATATTATAATTGTCTTTAACTATTAAATCAAATATTTACAATCACTTAACAGAAAAAAGTTTTAGATTAAAGGTGCTCGGGCGGAGGAATTAATCTTACGAAATTTAAAATCTGTATTGCGTCTATATCTGCACCCGCCGTTGCGGTAGAAGCTTCACCGAACAACATTGCTTTATAATAACTGTAGGGAGGCGATGAAGGCAAAGAAGAGCCCAAAGACCTTTTAACAAAAGCGCTTTCGCTGTTATCATCGACAATTTTAATATACTTTGCCATGGAAAGATTTGCATTATTACCTGCACTTGTTTTAATACAAGAATCACCTAAATCAAAATATGCACTGCCGTAAAATTTTTCCTGTGTCCCTGAATGAGTTGTGCTGACAGAATACGGCACAAGATTATTATTTAAATCTTCGTACTCGGAAATGGCTGAACAAGTTATATTTTTCCATGCAACACCGCCTCCCTGTGTTGCATTATTTAAATAAGGATTAAAAGGGTCAATGTCAATACCTGCAAAAACAAAATACCCCTCAAGGGCTTTACCTGCTTCTTTTATAAATAAATCCGGTCCCGGCTTATCAACAATCGGCGCAGGAAGCCTTATCAGCAAATATCCGCCGGGTCCAAGGCTTAAAGGATGATTATCAATATCATCAATTAATCTAAAAATAGGAGTATTTGTTTCATAACTTGCCGAATAAAAATTTTGAATTGATGAGATTTGTCCCAAAGGTTTAGATATTGATGTGTCTGTAGAATTATCCTCGCTGTATATAATACCGGAACGATATAAAGCTTTTGGAGTAGTCCACATAGCAGAATCAAAATTGCTTTTTACATCCATTTTTTCGCTTACCGCACAAGCCTTTGCGTTAATCTTTACCGACTGAACACCTAAGAAAGAAAGGAAAAATGTAGGAGAATAAGCACTTGTCTTAACCAAAATTTTCTTATTCGAATATTTTGCATCTGCTATTATTGTTGTATTAACAGATTTTAAATCCCCAAACAAAAAATGTCCGAAAATCTCTTCTGCCTTTTCTTCAGCTGCCGACTCAATTGTTGCTGCTAAAGTTCCTGTAGGATAAAATTTATCGTTAAATAACTCTGCTCCTGCCAAAGCCGCCCTTTCTGTGGCATCCTGAAGCTTCATTCTTGTATTATAAATAATAGTTGCATCAATTGCCATTGCGCAAAAAGCTAGAATTACGCTAAATAAAAAAATCATATACATAACAGTGCTGGCGTTTTTCTTTTTCACTCTAAAACTCCAAATTCACTTGAAAAATCCGTAGCAGAATATGAAGGGACAGGTAAGTTGTTTAAAATAGAATTTAACTCTGCCTTCGTTTGATTTCCATTATGAACAATCACTAAAGAACCGTAAGTTTCCACAACATACTTGCCCGAATCTGAAAAAATATGATTATTAACAGGCGGAGACGGCAATAAAGATGTATTATACCCTAAAATATCCAAATCATCATAATTGCCCACGCTTTTATAAGTATTATTTTCAACCAAAGCTAAAGCATTTTTCAAATTTCCGGAATTAAGAATTGAGCTAATTGATGCGTTAGGATGCTCTACCCAAGGCAAAGCATCTGAATAATCATCGTAGAAAAAAATGTTTGTTACCGTATTCGGAAAATAAGAAATAAAGTTAGGAATGCCTGATATTTCCGAACAACTCGAAAAATCGGAATTGCAAGAATATGGTTTTTTATCTGTTAAATTCACAGCCAAATTTGATGTTGAAAGGTACCGATAATTCTCACCGTTCCATTTTTTAACCTCATAAGTTTTATCTGTAAGTGGAACCCCCGCAATAGCTTTCGGAATAAGAAAAATTATTGAATCAACAATAGCCCCTGTAGTATTTCCTGTCAACTCCATAACGCCGTGCTTATTTGCTTCCTGAACAGGGGCGCCCCATAAAACTATATTTGTTGTAGAACCATCATAAATATTTTCTGTTGTAGAACCATCATAAATATTTTCCTTCAAAAGAACCGACGGAATTACAGAAATAGCACTAAAGCGCATTGAATTGGGAAGGAAATGAAAGTAAATATTTGGCAAAGTAAATGAAGGAATATATTTATAAGATGCAATAAAAACTGCATCTTCGCCTACTATTCTATAATCAACATTAAGTTCGTTTTCAGAATTAGCCGGAGCATACCTTGAGCGCAAATAATTTCTCAACCAATATTTTACAAAATTATCTCTGACCTGCTCTTTATCAACTCCCGGATTAATTTGACCATAAATTAAAGAAGTTACAGATTTTAAGCCCTGATTCAGATTCATATTAATGGTTAAAGCATAGACATATTCTGTTAAAATCCCAAAAAGAATTATAATAAAAGGCATTACAAGCAAAAATTCCACCATTTGCTGTGCCCGCCTGTTTTTTAAAACTCCTGAACTTTTTCTCATGCCAACATTTTACACTGAGGACGCTGAAAATACAAAAATTTACAATTTTTATTATTATTATCTGTCTTAACTTAAGAAAATTGAAAAAAAATGTTTTTGTTATAAAATCAAAATAATAAGGGAGGTTTTCATGGTTTCAAAAGCAATGGTAATGGCAGCAGGTGTGGGTTCAAGACTTGATCCGCTCACAAAAAATGTTCCAAAACCGCTTGTGCCAATTGCAAATCGACCGGTTATGGATATTTTAATTGAAAGGCTTTTAGAAGTTTACGTAAAAGACGTAATTGCAAACACTCATTACCTTTCTGATAAAATAGTCAACCACTACAAAAAATCCAAAATAAATGTAAATTTCAATTACATTTATGAAAAAGAATTGTCAGGAACAGCCGGCGGGCTTAAAAAATGCCAATTTTTCTTTGACAAGGGTGAAGATTTTTTAGTACTCTCAGGCGACGGGCTTTCAAATGCTGATTTTGCAACAGGAATTAAATCCCATAAAAAATCCGGTGCGATTGCTACTATTGGAATAAAAAAAGTACCTATGGAAGAAATCCCCAATTTCGGAGTTGTTGTAACTGATAAAAACGGATTTGTAAAAACATTTCAAGAAAAGCCTTCAATAAAAGAAGCAAAAAGCGATAAAATAAGCACCGGTATTTACATTTTTAATTATGAAATTTTTAATTATATTCCCAAAGGCACTTTTTATGATTTTGCAAAAAATGTTTTTCCCGATTTGATGTCTAAAGGGCTTAAGATTAATACTTTTAACGTAGATGAATACTGGAGTGACATAGGAACCCTTGACCAATACTTTCAATCAACAAAAGATTTGTTTGACGGTTTATACAAAATAAATCACTCAAAAATAATAAAAACCGACAAAGGTTCTTACATAAGCGATAAAAGCTATATTGCACCCAGCGCAAAGCTTAGCGGATTTAATACAATAGGAAAAGACTGCGTTATCGGCAAAAATGTAAAACTTGAAAATTGTATAATCTGGGATAATGTCGAAATAAAAGATAATGTTGCGCTAAAAGACTGCATAATAGCTTCAAACTGCGAGATAAACACTGACATGATTAACCAAATCATAGGGCCGAATCAAATAATTTCCGAAGGAATTTATAAATAAATAAAAACGAAAACAAAAATTTTTACTTTTCACTTTTCCTCCCCAATCGGGCGATTTTTGTATCTTTCCTGTAA
>DAOQAU010000076.1:4172-5313 GCA_035354275.1 Candidatus Gastranaerophilaceae bacterium | reverse complement strand
CATACTTGGCAACTCTATCAGATAGAAAATCTTCTGGTTTAAATGGTAATTTAACTCAAGTTTGTGGTACAGTTATGATAGATGTTAACGGTCCTCAAAAAGGACCTAACAGCATTGGTAGAGATGTTTTTGTTTTTCATATAGCAAATGGTAAAGGTCCTAAGTTACATCCTTATGGAAGCTCTGAAACATCTAGTTGGTGGAAAGATCCGGATACAAACCAAATTAGATATTGTGATCCTGCAGACATAAATACGAATAATGGTTCTGCCTGCACTGCGCGTATCATTGAAGAAGGTTGGCAAATGAATTATTAGTACGGTTTATTGATTAGCGAAATGTGGGCTTTTAGCTCAAGTTCATCGTCTAATTTTTCAAGGTCAACAGGATTTTTGTAGCGTTTTTCAAGAGCAAGTTTAATCAAATAATCAGCAAAATGAGGGTTTTTAGGCAAAAAAGAACCGTGAAGGTAAGTGCCAAAAACATTTTTAAACCTCGCTCCTTCGGTTTTGTCCTTGTTATTATTTCCCGCACCGATTTCAACTATTGCAAGCGGCTTTGTTTCGCCCTGAATATAAGTCAATCCGCTGTGATTTTCAAAACCTACAAGGGTTTTTGGTATAACATAATCCGTTTTTGCCGTAACGTTTCCGATAAACCTTTTGTTTCCGGCAACGGTATAGGCATCTAAAAGCCCCAATCCCAAAAGTCTTGCACCATTGTGCGGCTGATAGTAATGCCCAAAAAGCTGATAGCCGCCGCAAATTCCCAAAAAGACGGCCCCTTCGTTCATCGCAAAATGAAGTGCATCTTTTTGAAACTGAAGCTCCCTTGAAACCTCAACTTGCTGCTTGTCCTGTCCGCCCCCGATAAAATAAATGTCAAATTTTTCAGGATCAATTTTGTCGCCGATATTTACCTGCGTCAATTCGACTTCAATTCCGCGCCATTCACAACGGTTTTTGAGTGTTAAAACATTGCCGAAATCCCCGTAAATGTTCAAAAGCTTCGGATAAAGATGCGCTATGGAGATTTTTAACTTTTCCTGTTCCATAAAAAAATTATATTATAAACGGGAGTAAATAGTAAATAGTAAATGGTAAATAGAAGTGAATAGGTAAATAAGTGAATAAGTGCAATT
>DAOQAU010000076.1:0-4162 GCA_035354275.1 Candidatus Gastranaerophilaceae bacterium | reverse complement strand
TAATAAATTTAACTTTTTAACTTTTTAACTTTTCAACTATTCGACTATTCGACTTTTCAACTTTTAATCCACACACTTCTCACCTCTCACTCCTCACTTTTCATAGACCAAGTGGTCAATAAAAAGTTAAATCCCCTGATTGATGATACATGAAGCCAAAAAAAGTACACTTTATAATGAAGTTGAGTAAATTTCAAAATACGTTGAGGAGAAAGTTACAAGGGAGTAGGGAAGTGAACAACAAGAGTATTGAAAAAATAAGCTACAAAGGCATTTTGGTAATGTTTGCATTAGGTTTTTCGTTTTTAGGAAACCTTGCATTTGCATCTGACAATGTGCTTCAAGCGATACAGATTAACGGAAACAAAGATACATACGACATAGTTTTAAAATCTGATGACAGCGCAGAGCTTCACAAAACTATCCAAGCCCCAAATAAAATGGTGCTTCATCTTAAAGGTATAAGAGCCTCAAAGTCAATCAACACGATTTATAGTAACACCGCCTCTGTTGACAGTGTTGTAGTTGAACCTATCAACAATGAAACGGTAAAAATTCTTATTCAGGCAGATAATGTAGGCAATGCAAACGTAAGTTTTGATACCCTAAAAACTCCGTTGGGCCTTTTGGGCGGCTCACTGCAAACAACAACAGGAAAACAAATAGAATTAAGCAAACCCATGAATACTTACAAATCCGTTTATGAAGAAGGATTAGATGAAAACTCCGAAAGTTTTTTAAGCGGACTTTCATCAAGCACCTTGGGAAGATACATTAAAAAAGCATTAAAAAGCAGCCACTTAAGCTGGATGATAGCATTTGGACTGTTTACAATAATAGTAATGGGCGGAATTAAAAACCTCAAAGGACAAGATAATACAATTAAAGTAGGCCTGTCACAAAGTTTAAGAGAAAGAGAGCTTGAAAGCTACAGAGGACTTTCTTCAACAGAAGAAAATTTAAATCATTTACCACTCCCAAGTATTGCTCCACAAATGGCAGGTGCAAATTACGGACTAAAAGCTTATCAAAGCGGAACAAGAAGTCCTTACATGACACACGACATTCAAAGGCCCGCAGCAAGACCAACAATCACACCGACAAAAGTCCCTGTGGGTGCAGGATTAAAAACTTCACAAACGACTGCACAATCAAGAACTATAAGCAATACAAGGCCCAAAGCTTCCAATATAGACAGTGTGAAATTTTTGGAATCAATGACAAAAATTTATGAAAAAAACGGACGCTCTGATTTGGCACAAGGGCTTAAAACAAATATGAAAAAAGCCGGAGTTATGGGCTAAAAAAGAAACAGATAACAATACTCAACATATTACGAGGGGGCTAAAAACTCCCTTTTTTTTGCGCTATAATATTGGCATGAAAAAGATTGTAAAAACACTTGTAATTATATTTTTTGTAAGCCTTTTCATATGTCCTGCAAAAGCAGCGGCTCCGGATGAAAAAAAAGAAGTGGTAATTTTGCAATCCGAACTGCCTTCGCAACAGAGTCAATCCAAATACAAATTGAGCAAGCCCAAATCCACATCAAGCGAAGAAGCGAACAACTTTGCCGAAGAAGCCGAAGGCGCGCAGGATTATACTCAAATAATGAACACAGTAAACTCTTTGGTTGCACCTTTTGTAAATTTCAGCAACTACGAAAAAAGATAATTGACTTGGTAATTCTCGTCTTAAAAAATACTGCCAAAAACAAAGACCGCATCGTAGATGCGGTCTTTGTTTTTGGAGGATACAAGATTCGAACTTGCGACATCCTGCGTGCAAGGCAGGCGCTCTACCAACTGAGCTAATCCCCCGGAGCAATTTTTTACTATTAAATTTTCAATTATTTCGACTAAAATAAACTGCCGTTCAACTAAAATTATACTCCCTAAATTTTTTTTGTAAATATATTTACTCCAAAAAATCCTTGATTTTGGTCAAAATCTCATCTAAGCGAGTCTTATCTTTAATATATAACCGCCCAATTAAAACCTCAAATGCAGTTGCCATCCTGTATTCGCTCTGATTTGATTTTCTCCCGACCGGAATAGGCAAATTTCTTCCTCTTCTTGTTAATTCAATTTCTTCTTCACTTAAAAAATTCTGTATCTTTAATAAAAGCTCATGCTGAAATTTTGCATTAACTTTATCAGTCGTAAGCTTGTGCAATTCCTTTGCTTTTTGAGTTTTAAGTATGGTGATTTCTCTTACAAACAATTCCCACACCGCATCGCCCAAATGCGCATAATTTCTTAAATTAATTTCTTCCATGCCTAAATCCTAGCATGAAATAAATCTTTTTGCTTATTGATTTTATATTTTTTAGCGTTAAAATCTAACTGTCCGATAATTGGTATTTTGAATACCGGAAGGAGAATTATATGAAAAAATACTTATTTACTGCAGCTTTGTGCTTAGCTTTTAGTGCAACATCAGCACTTGCCGCCTGCCCGCTAAATTCTGAAAAATGTCCTTGTCCAAATAATCCTGACCTTAAAAATCCACCGCAAAAAGAATTTAAAATGCCAGATAAAGATGCTAAAAAAAGATTTGAAGCTAAAATGATTAAAGAAAGACAGCTTATGTACAACGCTCTTAATATGACCGAAGAGCAAAAGACAAAAGCTGAAGTTCTTGATAAAAAAAATCGAGAAGAAGCTAAAAAAATAATGGAAAATATCAGATGCGAAAAAAATAAATTAAGAGACTTAAAAGAGAAAAAAACTTGTCCTTGTTTGGTTATGCAACAAAAACACGAACTAAGAAAAGCTAAAAAAGAACTTAAAAAACACTTTTGCAAATCAAGACAAGAATTTGAAGCAATTTTGACAAAAGAACAACAGGCTAAACTTAAAATCCTAAGAGAAGAAAAAAGAGCAGAAATGATGAAAAAAGGATACCCTGATCACAAAAAACACCACGGACACAGGTTTATGGGCTCTGATGCACCACCTCCACCTCCTTTTGGCTGCCCAATGGATTCTGAAAAACCCATGAAAAAATAATTCTTATTTAAAAATAACAACAGGGCGGGATTTTCCTAAAGGAAAATCCCGCCCTGTTGTTATCCTTTACGGCTATAATTTTTTAAAAAATTATTACCCAACTGAGCAGATTAAATTTTTTCTTATATACTTTTGTCGGTTATGTAATAATTCTTAAGAGTTATCATCAAACAATGCAAATTCAGACAACCCTAAAAAACATAATAAAATCAATATTTATAATACTTATTATCGGACTAAACCTTATAGTCGGATACTTTTTGTTCATCATAAAAAAATAATTTTTGAAATTTAGGCAATTTTTTTCAAGAAAAATACTTTATATAATATATAAGGTTTATTTGGGATTAAAGGTTTATGTTTGACAGGTTTGGTTCTATTGCATTAAATACTACGGGGTTAAATTCTAACCCTTACAATTTATTTTCCGAAAATATAAATTCGGAGAAAGATATTTTTTGCCCTGTTGGCTCTGATTCTCTTTTCACTGAAGGCATTGTGCCGATTGATACGAATTTTAAATTATTTTTTGATAATGATTTTATGTCTTCTCTTATGCTTTTTAACCTTTTTACAAAAAAAATGATGACATTAAAACAGCAATCAGAAATAATAACAACAAATTTCAACACCAATACAAATCTTCCTGCTTTAAAAAGTGTTTATAACGCTGAGCTTGGAAATACTTTTGCAAACATAGCAAATAAAAATGCCCGCTCGACAGGAACAATAGGAAAATGTTTAAAAGGAGTAAGGCTCGCACTTGATTGGGCAGGCTTACATAAAGGCGGTTCAATGGGAGCATCTGCGTATCAAGCAGTAGGAAATCTTTCAAATAATAAAAATTTCAAACAAGTTCAAGTGTCAAGAAATGATCTGAAAAACTTACCTGCAGGCTGCATAATTGTTTGGAACAGAACATCAAAAAACCCTCACGGACACATCGCGGTAACTCTAGGCAACGGAAAAGAAGCAAGCGATCATGTTCAAAACCTTATTACAAACATGAATGCTTCTTTTACTGTCTTTGCGCCTACAAAAGGTCAAATAGCATAAACATTAAAGCAAGTTTAATGTTTTTTCAAGAGAGTTAATTGCTAATTCTAATTCTTTAGAAGTCTTATTGTTGTATATAACATAATCTGATAATT
>DAOQAU010000075.1:0-5551 GCA_035354275.1 Candidatus Gastranaerophilaceae bacterium | reverse complement strand
ATATGAGAAGAAAAAGTCGAAAGGCTTTGGGCTATGCTTTGCTCATCGCCGATGTCGGCAAAAACTTTTTCAAAAGGATAAATTTTTGCCTCTAAGCACGGCAAAAACAATCCTGCTTTTGCCATTAGGATAAAAAGCCCTACGGTTTTTAGCACGACGGTTTTTCCGCCGGTGTTTGAACCTGTTATTATAACTGACCTGTAGCCTTTTCCTATTTCAAAATCGTTTTCGACAACGCTCTCAACGTAATCAGAAAGCAAAGGGTGGCGCATTGATTCGAATTTTAAAACTTTTTCGTTAATAATCTCGGGCTCAACTGCTTTAAGTTTTATTGCATAGAGGGCTTTTGCAAAGTGAAAATCGATTTGTGCCAGCAGGTCTTCTGAAATTTGTATTTCTTCAATATGCACTCTTATTTCTTTTGTTAAAATTGTAAGGATATTTATGATTTCTGCCTGAATTTTTGCTTGGATTTCTCTTATTTTATTGTTCAAAGGCACAAGCTGCGAAGGCTCAATGTAAAACGACTGGCTGCTTGCGGAAACATCGTGGATAATCCCTTCCACCTTGCTTTTTGAAGCTGCTCTTACCTGAAAGACTACCCTGTCATCTCGCATGGTATAAATCTGCTCCTGCAAATGTTTTGAAAAATCAGGGTTGTTTAAAAGTTCGTTTGTCCTTGTTTTTAGATTGTTTTGGCTGTCTTTGAGCGAATTGTATAAGCTTTTTAATTCAGGGGTTGCGTCTTGTGCTATTTTTAAATTATTGTCAATTATAGAAAAAATTTTATCCTCGAGTTCTTTATCGCAAAAAAGTAGATTTGCCATAGAGTATAAAAGTGCCTCTTGCGGCAAATTTTCTTTCAAAAAATTCTTAACAAGCCTTGAAGTTCTTATCGTTTTTGCGGTATTTACGATTTCTTCTTCTTTTAAATAACTACTTATTGTTGAATTTTTAATCTCGTTTATATCGGCAACATATTCTAAAGGAAGCTCAAGCGGAACATCCAAAATGCTTTTGGCTTCTTTTGTCAGAGCGATTTCTCTTTTTATATCTTTTGCATCGGAGTATATACTTAGCCCTAAACATTTGTCCCTGCTTTGTTCGAGCCTTGCAAAGCTTGAAAGTTTTTCGGCAATTTTATCAAATTCAAGTGATTTTAAACTTTTTTCTTCTATTTTCATAAACTTATTATAGTTGAGGGCACGGAAAAATACAAAATTTTACAAATTTTAGTGTTTTTCGTGCCCGACCTTAAGAAGGCGGGAGCCAAGCATAGCCTTGGTAAAAGGGTAGCTTGGCTCCCGCTGGACTAGGGCGGCTGCGAGAAAAATTTTAATTTTACCGCAGCCGCAGAATAAACATAACCTCAAATGCAAGCAATATATTGGTTTTTAAACATAATGTTACAAATTGTTAACAAACAAGACAAAGTGGGCAATATTTTGAATAGTATATACTTTATATATATAAGATATACAACAAGGAGAAAAGAGATGCTTCCGATTTTATTAGATTTAATGAATGTTATTAGCGAAAGAAATAATTGTGTATTTGAGCAAATGGTAACAGCTAACCAAAGAGATTATGTACAACAACAAATGGCTGATGCTATACAGCAAGGTGCGGATCCGGATTGTGACGCGATGTATGAACTTAAGAAAATTGATAAGAATTTTGAAATAAAGATTGCTGCTTATGAAACACAGTTGAAAACTTTAAATGCCAAATATGATTCTGAACTAAAGCTTGTACAAGAAGAAGCTAAAAAAGCCGGAACAATTAATACAGGCGGAGGCGGCTAATTTCTAAAACATTTTTCATCAGGCAGGCAATGGTCATCGGACCCACACCTCCCGGCACGGGAGTTATATAAGAACTTAAAGGCAAAACGTTTTCAAAATCAACATCACCGAGCGTTTTGCCTTTTGATTTGGAAGTTCCTACATCTATTACTGTCGCATTTTGTTTTACCATGTCTTTTTTCACAAATTTTGGACTGCCTATTGCTGAAATTAGAATATCGGCGGTTTTTGTTATTTGTGAAAGGTTTTTTGTTTTGCTGTGGCAGATTGTGACCGTTGCATTTTTGTTTAAAAGCATTTGAGCAAGGGGTTTTCCGACAATATTTGAGCGTCCTATAATAACGGCGTGTTTGCCTTGAAGTTCTATTTTATATTCTTCCAAAAGTTTAACAATTCCCAAAGGAGTGCAAGGGTAGGCAAAAGGTTCTGCGCCTATCGAAATTCTTCCGATATTCTCCGGTGTAATCCCGTCGGCGTCTTTTTTGGGTGAAATTGCCTGAATTATATTTTGCGCATTAATGTGTTTTGGAAGCGGCATTTGGACCAACATAGCATCAATTTTGTCATCTTTGTTTAATTCTTCAATTTTTTTCAACAAAGTTTTTTCGTCAATGTTTTCAGGGTAAGTTATTTTTGAAAAATTTATTCCCAAAAGTTTTGATTTTTTTTCTTTTATGTTTACATAAAGCTCGCTTGCAGGGTCATTCCCTACTAAAATCACCGCAAAAGAAGGCTTTTTGTCAAGATTGGAAATTTTTTCTTCCAATTCGTGAAGAATTTTTTCGCTTAATTTTTTTCCGTCAAGAATAATTGCCATTTTTTGCCCCCTTTGTTTTTGTTGGCGGGATTTTTGCTATCCCGTTTGCCGTTCACTGCTCACAGCTCACTGATTATCCCCCTTGCGGTAAATTCAATCTGAAATAAAACTGTTTTATTGATTCTTGAACCAATTCGGAATCTTTTTCTATTGAATTGTGTATGAGTTCTTTATCAGTAGGGATTACGCCTAAAATTTCAAGGTCATATTTTTTCAAAAGTTCAAATACCGATGTGATTTCCGTGTTTTCTACTTTATTGAGTATAACACCGATTTGTCCGCCTGCCGAGTATTTTGCGCTGAATTCTTCTATCCTTTTTGCAAGATGTGCCGATTCATCTGTCGGGTTTGCCACGATTAATGCGGTGTCAACTTCAACATCCACAAGCTGATTTAAGTATTTTAAGTCAAATTCGCAGTCAAAAATTACTATATCATATCTTTCGATAAATTTTACCAGAGCGTCGTTTATCTGTTTTGTAATCGGGCATCTGCAGTCTTTTGAAGCGACAAGCCATGAAACTATTATATCGACATTTTCGTCCAGTTGTACGACTATATCTTCGAGTGCCCAGTCAATATATTCCTGTTTTGTCATATCTTGCGGGATTCCGGTTTTGTATTCGTGTTTTCCGCTTCTTATCCCATAGATTGTGTTTCTTATGTCAAGCCCGAAACTGTGTCCAAGTTCGCTTGAAAGGTCGTTGTCAAAAAGCAAAATTGATTTTTCGGGAAACATTTCTTTAAAAATTCTCAAAAATGCTTTTGTAACCGTTGTTTTTCCGCTTCCGCTTTTTCCTGTGATTGCCAGCTTAATTGTCAAATATATTTCTCCTTTAATGTTGTGTCATCCTGAACTTGTCTTCTCTTCTTGTTCTCGAGCTTTAGCGAGAGTTACAAGGGAGAGTATCGCCTGCGATGTATCAGGATCTATCCGATATACAAAGCCGGAAAGATGCTGAAATAAATTCAGCATGACAATTATTTATACTTTTCCTTTAATTCTTTTGAAAGTTCATTTGTTAAATTCATTGCTTTCTGTGCTAATTCTACCGTCAAAGAGCCTGCACCGCAAGAGGGTGTTATCAGAGTGTTATTTATTAATAAATCTTTGTTGAGTCCTTTTTGCTCCAAAAATCCGATTGCTTGTTCAAATTTTGAAATCATTTTTGTTAAGTCTGCTTTTTCAAGGGCATCTTTATCGAGGGTAGGAATAATCCCCCATGCTATTTTGCCCCCTTTTTGCAAAAATGTTTTAACTTCTTTTGAAAAAGTGCTTAAATTTTGGGCAAAAAAGTAGCCGTCAAGATTTATTATATCAACATCCGCTTGAATAGGGATACTCCAATCGCACTTTCCGCAACAGTGAATGGCACTTATTGCTCCGTTTTGTTTTATCAAATCGGAAACTTCTTTTATCATGTCAACAACCTCGTCTTTAGAAATCGTTATAAAAGCCGAGGTGCCAAGCTGTGACATCGAAGGCTCGTCAATAAAAATTATCGGGGTTGTTTCGGGGGATGCTTTTTTTATTTCGTTTATTTGCCAAAGGGCTTTTAAGCAGAGGGTTTTAATGATAACTTCTCTTAGAGTCTCATCATAAAAAGCACATTTCCCCTCTTTGTCAGTAAGAGAAGTCGCAAGCGTGAAAGGACCCACTATCTGTCCTTTTGCAAAGTCGGGCAAAGTTTTTTTTATTAAGCTTAAAAACGGTACTACTGTTGCGGAATTTTTCTCTGAAATCCCGTATTTTTCAAGTTTTTCAAGATTTTTATTTAGCGTTACTTCTTCCCAGTCGATAAAAAAACATTCAAGCTGCTCAAAAAATTCATCAGAGTCATTTTCAAGATAAGTTTTTTCATCATTTGTGCAGATGCCCGGCATGTTTTCCAAAAATTGGAAAATCATATCTTCATTTTTATTCAGCTTGGAAAGTTGCGGCCAAAAAGGAATCTGAAAATTTTGGCTGACAAGCTTTATGGCATCTTCAACACTCTTGTGCGGCAGAGATCCTATTGCAAGGCAGTTCAAAGTGAGGCGTGAGCTGTGAGCAGTGAGCTGAAAATCCTTTTTTGTTGTCAATTTTCTTCCTCCTCTGTTCACTGTTCACTGATTACTGTTCACTCTTCTAAAGTTTCTTCTTTAATTTCTTCAACTAATTCTTCTTTAATTATTTCAGAAGCGACTACGTTTATTTTAATTTCGGTTTTGACTTTTGAAGTAAGTTTGATAAGCATTTTATATTCGCCGATTTTGTTGATAGGTGCGTTGAGTGAAAGATTTTTTCTGTCAACATCAATGCCTGATTTGTCAAGAAGTTCTTCGGCAAGTTTTTTGGTTGTAATTGTACCGAAAAGTTTTCCGCTTTCACCTGCTTTTGCGCTTAATTCAAGAAGAGCTACTTTTTCGATTTTTTGAGCCTGCTCTAATGCTTGTTGGTGTAATTTTTCTTGCTTTGCTTTAATTCTTGCTAAATTTTGTTCACGGTTTTTAACAGCACCGTCTGTTGCAACTTCAGCCATTTTTTGCGGAAGCAAGAAGTTTCTTGCGTATCCGTCTTTTACATTTATCAAATCCCCTGCTTCGCCGAGGTTTTGTACGTCTTTTCTAAGTATTACCTGCATTGTATTCTCCTTTTTTCTTGTTTGTCAGTGTATTTATCGTACTAAAAACAAAAAAAAATGTCGAGGGGAAAGTAAATTAATATTAATTAAATAAATAGGGTTTGCCTAGAACAAACCCCTAAAAATTATATGTAAGTTATAAATGTCTTTTTTAGCGGATAATATTTTCTTTCTATAAAACCGCCGTCCATACCGTATTTTTCTATTTCTTCTATGGTTCCGTTTTGTCTGTAAAATATTTTTTCAAGTATGGTGGGTATTTTTCCTTGGGAATATTTTGTTTCTTTTTTCGGGGTAACTCCGTC
>DAOQAU010000074.1:0-5813 GCA_035354275.1 Candidatus Gastranaerophilaceae bacterium | reverse complement strand
GCTAATTCTAATTCTTTAGAAGTCTTATTGTTGTATATAACATAATCTGATAATTTCAATTTTTCATCCTGCGGCATTTGTATCTTAATTCTGTTTTTTGCCTGCTCAATAGTCAGATTGTTTCGGCTTACAAGCCTCTGCAGCCTAAATTGGGTATCTGCATGCACCAAAACAATTTTATCAAAAAGTTTTTGCATATTTACTTCAAAAAGCAAAGGGACGGAAACAAAGGCGATTTTTTCGCCCTTTGATTCGCATTGGCGAAAAAATCGCCTTATTTCTTTTTTTATTAAAGGATGTAAAATTTCTTCAAGTTTTTTTCTTAATTTAATATCTGTAAAAACTATTTTGCCCAATTTATGTCTTGAAATTTCATTATTTTCGACAATATCAAATTTTTCAAATTCGCTTATTATTTGCTCTTTGACCTTTTTATCTTCAAGCAACGTATGAGAAATATCATCTGTATCAAGGACTTGGTAGCCTTTTTTTCTTAAAATTTCTTCCACTGCGGTTTTGCCTGAGGCAATATTTCCTGTAATTGCGACTTTAATCATTTTTTTTGCTCCAATTTAGACAAAAAATTTCTCAACTCTTTAACCTGAAGCGGTTTTATCGGCTTAAACTGACCCTTTTTTAAACCTTCCAATGTTATTGTAGCATGCTGAATTCTTTTCAGCGAAGTTACTTCAAATCCCAAATTTTCAAACATTTTTCTTATTTGACGGTTTAAACCCTGATACAGAGTTACCTGAAGAATCGTTTTTTTATTTGTACTTTCAAGAATTAAAGTATCGGCATAAGCGTTTTTACCTTTTTCAATTTCAATTCCCTGTGCCATTTTTTCAAGGTGATGAAGTGAAACTTTTCCCTCCACACTTACCACATAGACTTTTGGAACTTTAATTGAAGGATGCGTCAATTCATTAATCAAGTCGCCGTCATTGGTAAGAATTATCAACCCGCTTGAATCCCTGTCAAGCCTTCCGACCGGCTTTAGGTTATGCATGGCAGGAGGAAGCAGGTCATAAATGATTTTTCTGTCTTTTTCATCGTCGCTTGTTGTAATATATCCTGTGGGTTTGTAAAATCTGTAATATTCAAATTTTTTAGGACGAATAAGTTCATTTTTTACAAAAACTTTATCTTTTTCATTAACAGAAAAACCCAATTCTACAACTTTTTTTCCGTTAACAGAAACCACACCGCTTTGGATTAATTCATCAGCTTTTCTTCTTGAACAAATTCCTGATGCTGCAATATATTTATTTAAGCGCATATTCTTCATCTTTCATTGCTTTTTCAAAAGCTTCTGTCAGTATTTGAGGCATTTTACGGTACAATTTGCCTTCTCTGTTAACCGTAACAACTTCTACAAGAGCCTCTATAAAAATTTTTCCCGAGTTTTTATCTGTAATTTTCTGCTCAAATTTAACGCAAATCGAATTAAATTCTTTGACTTTTGTCGTGATAATCAGCTCATTATTAATCTTGGCAGAGGCTTTGTATCGTACATTGATATTAACAACAGGCATTACAATGTCCTGATTTTCAAGCTCGATAAGATTGTAGCCCATATCCTCGCAAAGCTCGACTCTGCCCATTTCAAGCCATCTTAAATACGACCCGTGCCACACAACTCCATAAGCATCGGTATCAGAATAATAAACTTTCTGCTCTAAAATATTTTTCATAAGGCTATTTTAACATAAATATTTACCTTAAGAATTTTTATGCTAATATAAAAAAGACATATTTTGAAAGGGGGCATTAAAATGGAATTAAAAGGAAGCAAAACAGAAAAGAATTTAGAAGCCGCTTTTGCCGGCGAATCAATGGCGAGAAACAAATATACTTACTATGCGGCAAAAGCAAAAAAAGAAGGCTATGTACAGATTTCACACATTTTTGAAGAAACCGCAAATAACGAAAAAGAACACGCAAAAATTTGGTATAAATTATTGCACGGCGGAGAGGTTGCAAATACTTTGACAAACCTTCAAGATGCTGCAAACGGTGAAAATTACGAATGGACCCAAATGTATCCGACTTTTGCAAAAGAAGCAAGAGAAGAAGGGTTTGAAAAAATAGCTTATCTGTTTGAAAGTGTTGCTAAAATCGAAAAAGACCATAACGAAAGATACCAAAAACTTCATGACAACATTAAAAACGAAGAAGTTTTCGAAAAGAAAGAAAAAGTATTTTGGATTTGTTTAAACTGCGGACATATTTTAGAAAGCACAAAAGCAGTTGAAGTTTGTCCTGTTTGCGCTCATCCTAAATCTTATTTCTCAATGAGAAAAATCGATTACTAGGGGTAAATTTAACAAAAAGGAGAAAATTATGGCAAGATACGTATGCACAGTATGCCAATGGGTATATGACGAAGAAAAAGAAGGAACCAAATTTGAAGATTTGGCAGCAGATTGGACATGTCCGATTTGTGGCGTCGAAAAGGACTTGTTTGAACTCCAAAGTTAGTTGAAAAGTCGAAGAGTCGATAAGTTGAACAGTTAAATTTATTATAAATGCACCTATTCACCTATTCACTAACTTTCTTCATGTTAAAATAAAAATAAGCCGTGCTCCACGGGGAGGTTGCGGATCTCTCGACTCGAACGCTTTATGCGAGGTGCAGAGCCTACTGTGAGGCTAGTGCGAGTTTGGTGGACGGATATATTATTGTTGACGTTTTAAATTATAATGGCGTAAGCTGTCGAACCGTGTCAGGATGGAAACATAGCAGCACTAAGGCATCACTTGCGGGTATTGTAAGCTTAAAATTGAGATAATATTCCCCTAAAACTTTATTCACACCGGTCGATAGGTAGTGGCACGGCTTTTTATTTTTTCCTGTAAATTAAATATCGAAAACCGTTATCAATAATTTTTTCCTGTCTGTAATTTTTTGCTACATAATTACAAAAGGAAACGGCATAATCACTGCAAATGTATCTGAAGTAATAATCCTTATTATCCCAGTTGCTGAAAACTATATAGTCAGGCTTTGTTTTTTCAAAATATTCTATCAGTTTTTCATCGCCAAAAACTTCCCAATAAAGCGGTATTAAAGAATTATAATAATCATCCGATTTTCTCTCCATTAAAAAATTTATAACCAAACCTTCGGGCAAAATTACCATACTATCAGTCTTTTTAGTGTTTTTATCTATAAAATTAATCAAATCTTCAGAAGATTTTGTTAAATACTTTTGGCTGCAGATTTTCCCTCTTGAAGTTTGAATACAATAACTTTTATCCTTTAGTTCCGACAAATTTTGAAACCCTAAAACAAGCGATAATAGAATAATATAAACAAAAATTGCTTTTTGATAGAATTTATTTTCAATCAAAGCAAAAATCGCAACAATCAAAAATCCTGCAAAAAACACCCCGTAATTCAATGTCGCCAAACCCCAAAAAGATTTAAGGCTAATTAAAATTGCACTTAGTGCCAAAATCAAGACTATTTTTTCGTTTTTATACTTTCTGAAATGCAAAATAAACAATCCCAAAATCAAAACAGGCAAAAAAGTTAAACTTGCAGGACTCATAAAAATCATACCCGATGCCGTCGCAAAGATAATCAAAAGTACAGACAGCCACTTTTTGCTCATCATAAAACTCCATGTCATTAATAATATCGGAGTTACTGTTTTTGCAAAATTAAGAGCCAAATACCCCAATGTTTTTTTGTCAAGAACAACACCTTGAGTTGTATAAAAATATTTCAGCGTTTGACTTTGTGCCATTTTTTTAACCGTTTCAAAAGCTAAGACCAAATCATTTATCCCCATCCCCTGCAAAAATAAAATTGAAAAACAAACCAAAGGTATCGACAAAATCGATAACAATAAAAGCAAAATTGTTTTGAAAGAAACTTTTTCGATTTTAAGCACCATATACAAAAACACCAACAAATAAGGCAAAAATTCATATTTGTTTGCAATGCAAAACCCCGCAAAAAATCCGCTCAAATAAAGATTTAAGACTTTGTGCGGCTCTTGAATATACTTAGCCAAAAACAAAAAAGATATTAAAAAAGCGACCATTCCATACAACATTGCATAAGAATAAGGAAAAATAAAATTAAAAAGATTGGTGTTTAAAACTCCTGTACAAATAGTGAAAAAAGCAATCGAAAAACTTATAATTTCAGTCAAAAATTTCCTTGCAATTTTATAAATTAAAGTGGTTATTAAAAAAGCGCAAAAACAGCCTGCCAAATACAAAACGTTCAAGTTTATCCCGAAAAGCTTAAACAAAACGGCATTAAATAAGTAAGAAAAAGGTCCATAAATGTTGAAAAGGTCTTTGTAGAGGAGTTTTCCTTCTAAAATTTGTGTCGGATAATAAACTTCTCTTCCGCAATCTATAATCAAATGCCCGTGGTGAGCGTAAGTTAAAAAAATTCCGACTCCAAGCAAAATCCACAGCAAAACCAAATATTTTAAATCTAAACTAAATTTTCCACTGTCATTGCGAGGAGCGAGGAGTAAACCGAGTGACGAAGCAATCCAAGAAACAAAAGACTTGTTTGGATTGCTTCGCTTCGCTCGCAATGACATTAATTCACTTAATTTTTTCATATATTACTAGAATTTAACAAAATAACACTTAAAAAGCAATTTTTTCACAAAAAAAAACTTTATATAAGTGTGTATTAAAAAAGGTTGGATTACTATGGAATTAAGCGTACCTACAGCATTAGATAATTTAGCGGCAAACGGTGTAATAAATTATGATGCAAATGCCTACATAAGAGGTGAAAAACCGAAATACGGCATTAACCCACAGATGAAAGCCCCGGGATTAAAAATGGATTCCAATGCCAAAATGCAAGAACAACCGCAAAAAGATGAATTCAAAAATTCAATAGAAAAAATCCCAAGCTGGAAAAAAATTCTTACAGGCGTTCTTTTAGTTGGAACAGCAGTCCTGTTGGGCAAAAAAATCTGGAAACCAAAAAATATTAATCTTAAAAAAAGTTCAAATGTCGTTAGAAAACCCTTGAAAGACTTTATCGCAAAACCGATTTCATGGATTAAAAGTAAAATCAAAATAAAAAAGCCTTAAAGACGGCTAGTGTCGAATGGCTAAACGGCACTCCTAGTACCGAGCCATTCTCACTTTTGTAAGGTCAACCACTGCAAAAGTGAGAAAAAACAAATTTTCTGCACTTTTGCAGTGGTCTCAATTTTGTGTGAAAGGCAAAAAAAGGGGCGGATTTCCTTAAAAAGGAAATCCGCCCTTAAATTTTATCAAATCCAAAGTGCTTTTACCAAACAAAGTTCTTCTTGTGTTGTGGCATTTTTAACCGCATGGAGCGAAACTTTTTGACCGTTTTCTTCTGATATTTGAACGCAAGAAACAACCTTATGTCCGAAAGCGATTTCTTTTTTGTAAGCTATATCAAGAATTTTTAACCTATATTGGGCTTTAAAATCATAAGGCAGAGCTTCAAACGCCCAAACAATGTAATTTGCGTTATTAACGTGACGATTAACATCAATATCGTCAAATCTTATTTCAAAAGTTTTTTCAAACTCCGGTTTTTCCGGCGGCATTATTTTTGTAAAATTCATGTCCGATTCTCTTTTTTCAAAGTGAATCATAAAGGGAATAACTTTAGCGATGGGAAGAATACTTTTTGTATTCAAATCCACCAGTGTCCAGTTGCTTGCCGCACGCCCAAGCCTGCTACCCTGACTATTCCAAATCTCAAAATCACGGCTTGCGATAATTTTATTAACGCCTCTGGGCTCGGTCTTAATTACTATTTCATCTAACGCACGGGGATACTCGTCAAATTC
>DAOQAU010000073.1:3943-6155 GCA_035354275.1 Candidatus Gastranaerophilaceae bacterium | reverse complement strand
TTAAAGACGGCTAGTGTCGAATGGCTAAACGGCACTCCTCGTGCCGATTTTGCCACTCTCGCTTTTGTAAGGTCGGCCGCTGCACAAGTGAGAAAAAACAAATTTTCTATACTTGTGCAGCGGCCTTTCTTCAAAAAACTTAATAAAAAAATCTTTTAGATATTGGGTTTCGATTATTTGGAGGGTTTTTGAAAAATAAATAAACAATTTTTTTTAAATGTGTTATATTGTTTATTAATAAAGACATAGGACTAATTGAAAAAAAATTTTTTAAGTATAAAGTGTTAGTAAAATAGAAAAGGTGTTAAATTTATGGCATTACCAAAAGTAGCTTATTTTTCAATGGAAATTGCGATGGATCAGTCGCTTAGCACATATTCGGGAGGGTTAGGGTTTTTAGCAGGTTCACACATGCAGTCTGCAGGTTATCTGCAGCTTCCCATGGCAGGAGTTACAATGCTTTGGTCTTACGGTTATTATGACCAGAGAATTGACCATAACGGGGAAGTGGAAGTTGCTTATATAAGAAAGTATTATGACTTTTTGACCGATTTGGATGTTTATACAGATGTAGATGTTTTTGGCGAGAAAGTCAAAGTTAAAGCTTACAGGGTTGAGCCTGAATTGTTTGGAACATGTCCTGTTTATCTTCTTACAACAGATATTGAAGGAAACAGTGAATGGGCAAGAAGCATTTCCCATAAGCTTTATGACGGAGATGAAAAAATAAGAATCGCCCAAGAAACCATTTTAGGAATAGGCGGTATAAGAATTCTTCAGCAAGTCGGATATAATTTTGATGTTGTTCATATGAACGAAGGTCACGCACTTCCTGCGGCATTTGAGCTTTTAAGACAATATAACGGTGATTTGGAAAGGGTTAAGCAGACAACCGTATTTACAACTCACACTCCTGTTGCTGCAGGTAACGAAGTTCACTGGGTCGATACGCTTATGGAGGCAGGATTTTTTGCAGGCTGTCCTCGCGACAGAGTTATAGCACTTGGCGGTGAAAACTTTTCGTTAACCGTTGCAGCGTTGAGGATGAGCAGGATTGCAAATGCTGTTTCTCAGCTTCACGGGCTTGTTGCAAACAAAATGTGGGAATGGGTTGACGGAAGATGTCCTATAAGGGCGATTACCAATGCCGTAAACCTTCATTACTGGCAAGACCACAGGATTGCTAATTCCAAAAATCATAAAGATTTGCTCAAAGCAAAGCGTGATATGAAAGTTGAACTCTTTAAATACATTGCAGATACTGCCGGTAAAAGATTTGACCCCGATGTTTTGACAATAACATGGGCAAGAAGATTTGCGGATTATAAAAGAGCATGGCTGATTTTAATGGACAAAGACAGATTAAACAAACTTTTGGATGAAAATAAAATTCAAATTATTTTTGCGGGTAAATTCCACCCCAGCGATGTTATGGGACGTGAAATGTTTAACAAAATCCTTCACCGCTCACATTCGCTTAAAAATGTTGTTGTTCTGCCAGGTTATGAACTCGAATTGAGCGCAAAACTCAAAAGAGGCTCTGATATTTGGCTAAATACTCCTTTGAGACCTTTTGAAGCCTCAGGAACTTCCGGCATGTCCGCTAATATGAACGGAGCTTTGCACCTTTCAATTTATGACGGCTGGACGGTCGAAGGTACGTTTAACGGAATTAACGGATATTCGGTTGAGTATCCGGGACTTGATGATGAAATTCCTTGGGAAGAAAGACACTGGAAAGATCACGATTATATTATGAATATAATCGAAAATGAGATTATTCCTACTTACTATGAAAACAAGGAAGAGTGGGCAAGACTCATGCGTCAGGCTATAAGGACTTCAGAAGCTTACTTCAATTCTGATAGAATGGTAATTGAATATTACAGCAGACTTTACAAATCAATCGCTCACGATGATACTTCTTCAGAAAACAAAAAAGATATAAGAGTCGCAGACAGTCCTACTTTCGATGCATGGACCTTCTCAAATATTAAGTAAATAAAGCTAAAAATAAAGTTTTGATAACGGATTAAAATTTCAGGGTATTTTACCCTCCGAAGTAATTTTTCAATCCTTTTGTAAGGTTTGTGTTTTTGCAGAGTTTTTTAAGTTTTGAAATGGCTCTGTTTTCGATTTGTCTTATTCTTTCTCTTGAAACCCCGTATTGAGAGCCGATTTCATCAAGCGTTTTTTTGGTTCCGTTATTGTC
>DAOQAU010000073.1:0-3843 GCA_035354275.1 Candidatus Gastranaerophilaceae bacterium | reverse complement strand
CTTTCGGCTGCTTTCATCAGTCCCATATTTCCTTCCTGAATCAAGTCAAGAAAAGAAAGTCCGCGACCTATATATTTTTTGGCGATACTTACTACAAGACGTAAATTGGCATTAACAAGAATGTTTTTAGACATTTCACAATGTTCTTCTTTAATTTTTCTTGCGATTTGAAGTTCTTCCTCAGAAGAAAGTAATGGAATTTTGCCTATCTGCTGAAGATAAATACGAACGGAATCATCTGTGTTTATTGAGGTTAAATTTTCCTGAATTTTCGGTTCTTCAACAGTATCAAGAATGTCTTCTTCCTCTTCCAGTTTAGAAAAATCCACAGATTCTGCTTCCGAAACATTATCTTCAATGTCTATTAATTGTTCTTTTTCGTTAGGCATTGCAAAAACCCCGTTAACTCTTTGGATTTATTATACTACATTTTTCGTTTTTTTGTCGAAGTGTTTCAAAAATTATTGCGCTGAGTGCATTTGATACATTAAGCGAGTTAAAATCTCTTTGCATCGGGATTTTAACCAGAAAATCCGCTTCTTTGATTATTGCTCTTGAAACTCCTGCATGCTCTGCTCCCATTACAAGTGCAAAATTCATGCCCGTGTAATCGATGTTATAATAATTATCTTTGGCAGACGCCTCTGTGGCAATTACCCACCAGTCGTTATTTTTTAATTTTTGAACAGCACTTATCAGGCTATTTACTTTTATTATCGGAATGTGATTTACAGCACCGGCGGAGGTTTTTTCAACAGTGGAATTAACCTGAACATTACGCCTTGAAGGAATTATTATTGCGCTTACTCCGGCGCAGACACAGGTTCTTATTATCGCACCGAGATTGTGTGAGTCTTCTATCCCGTCAAGAATTATCAGCGAAGCGTTTTCGTGCTTTTGTTCAAGAAATTCATCCAAATCGGTGTATTTTATCGGTGAAATTAAAGCCATTACACCTTGATGCGCCTCATTTACCCCTACATTTACCCCCAATTTTTCTTTTGCCACAAACTGAAAAACAATTCCTTTTTGTTGGGCGAGTTTTTTTATTTCGTTTAATTTAGCGTCGCTGTGGATATTGTTTGCAATCAAAATTTTGTTGATTTCTCTTTTGCCTGAAATCAAAGCTTCCAGGACGGAATTTTTTCCGTAGATGATTTCTGATTGTTGATTTTCCATAAAATGATTATACATTAAACATGTTTTGTTATTTTTTCTTTCTTATATTTTTCTTTAGGTACTTTTTGATGGCAAAAAGTACCGCAAAAAGCCACCCCCTGCTACTCGTTTTTAAATTTGAGTACGGCTCATTACATTGAAAATCCTCAACTCGCTATGCTCAAACAATCGGATTTTCGGGCATTACATTTCGCCTACTCAAACTAAAAGAACTCGCTAAAGGGGGCCCTTTTATTCTGCTCACTTCGATAAAGTCAAAATAATTAAATGGGGGTTCGGGGGCTTGCCCCTGACGCTTTGGCATTTTGTTCGCGTTTTTTTCTTTTCTTGCCTTCTTTCGCCGAAAACTTGTTTTTCGTGCGAAATGGCGTCACGAATAGTGACTAGGTTCTGTTTCTTTTCTTGTTTAATCGCAAAAACAAGAAAAGAAATGAACAAACAAAAAGTTACTCGTTAATTTCAATTTTTAAATTTTATTTGGAAGATTAATTATTAAGAATAAAATTTTTTATTTTCTTCTATACAGAATTTTTTTATATACTCAATTTTTTCTTTTAAACTATTATTATCTATAGATTCATCCTTAAATTTGCTTTGGATAAAATCTTCTATTTTACTAATTTTTGTTGCAATATCAATGTTTTTCAACTGTTGATATTCCTGATTTAAATCCTTTAAATCAATCCATATCTTTTGAAGCCTTTGTTTATTTTCTTGGCAAGATATGCCAAATTTTTCCAATGTCTTATAATAAATTGCACTAGGGTAAGCCATTTCATCGCTTGGAATAAGTAAATATTCAATATATCCAATACATTCGAAAAGTTTATCGGCCAGTTCTTTTTTCTTTTTCGCCTTTATCTCTTTTTTCCAACTTTTTAAGGCTATAACGGCACAAATTGCCAAAGTTAAATCTAAAAGTATTTTTATTAATTCCATTTTATCTCCTATTTTTGGATTGCCGCGTCGCTTCGTTCCTCGCAACGACGAAAATATTTATTACTTACTAACCTCTAACATCCTGTTAATGCAATTAACTGCTTTTTTTGAAATCTGTTCATTAACTTCAATTTCATATTGTTCATATTTAAGAGCATTATAAATGTCTTCCAAATGATGCCATTTCATATTGTGGCAAATTGCCTTGGGCGAGGCAAGAATAAACTTTTTATCCGGATAATCTCTTTCCAAGCGTTCCACAACGCCTATTTCTGTTGCAATAATAAATTCTTTTTTATCGCTTTGCGCGGCAAATTTCATAATACCCGTTGTGCTTCCGACATAATCTGCAATTTCAACAACCGATTGATGACATTCGGGATGCGCAAGCACAAGGGCATTTTGATATTGGCTTTTTTGCTGCAAAATATCCTTAACCGTAATCCTTAAATGCGTGGGGCAATGTCCGGGGAAGGTTATAACTTTCACTCCTTCTAATTTGCTTTCAACCCATTTGCCCAAGTAAGTGTCGGGAACAAACAAAACTTCTTTTACACCAAGGCTGCTGACAATTTTAACCGCGTTTGAACTTGTGCAGCAAATGTCGCATTCGGATTTGACTTCGGCAGTTGAATTTACATAACATACTGTCGGTATATTAGGATTTTTAAACTTAAATTCTCTTAACTGCGCCAAATTTATCATATTTGCCATCTGACAGCCTGATTCAAGACGCGGAAGCAGAATTTTTTTGTCCGGAGACAAAATTTTTGCGGTTTCTGCCATAAAATAAACCCCCGCAAAAACGATAATATCAGCTTCTGTTTTTGCAGCCTGTTGGCTTAAATACAAGGAATCACCGATAAAATCGGCAACTTCGTCAATTTCGATGTTTTGATAACAATGCGCTAAAATTACCGCATTTTTTTCTTTTTTAAGTTTTAATATTTCTTCTATCATTTTCATTCAAAAGATGTAAAGTTATGTTTAAAATATGCTTATTACAAAATATATTGTATAATAAAAATGAGATTAGGTAACAAATTTAAGGTTTATGATTAAAGACTTTTTATCAAAATTGGGAGCCAGCACCAAGACAACGGTGGGAGTTTCAATTTCACCCGGAATCGGCTTGGAAATGGTTGAGGTGGATAAAAACACAAAAACAGTCCTTAAGTATGGACACAAGCCTCTTGAGTATAATCACTCCAACAGGGATATAGAAGATTATGCCGCTTTTCAAGAAGCTTTGGGCGGACTGTTTGATGAACTTCATATTCCAAGAAGAAGCAATATAGTGATAACAATTCCAAACATAAATTTTGGAATAATAAACCTTCCGATTTTGTTGACTGATGAAGCTGTGAATAATGCTATTATCTCCGAAGTTGAACAGTCTTATATCTTCAAAAGATTTGAGCCTGCAATAAGCTGGCGGGAAATAGGCTCAAATATAGATACCGAAAGAAGAACCCTTGCCTATACAGCAATCCAAAAAACTGCCATTGAAGGGTTTAAGGCTGCTTGTAAAGAAGTCGGATGTACGCTTTTGGCAATAGAAACCTCTCTTGCTTCAATTTTTAAAACTTTATCTTTTTCGGATTTAGCCGCCGATGAGATGAAAGATAATATAAGCTGGAATCTTATGGTCGTAGGGCAAAATAGTTATTCTGTTTTTGGGATGTTCGGCAAAAAGATAATGGAATATTATGAAGAGCCCTTAGC
>DAOQAU010000072.1:0-6438 GCA_035354275.1 Candidatus Gastranaerophilaceae bacterium | reverse complement strand
TACCGACTTGAGAAATAATCATACAGCCTTTGCCTACTCTGCAATTATGACCTATCATGACCTGATCATCAATTTTTGTGTCATCACCGATAATCGTATCTTCAATGGTTCCTCTGTCAATAGTTGTGTTTGCGCCGATTTCGACATTGTTACCTATTTGAACAGAACCTATTGAAGGAATCTTAAAAATTTTGTGGGAAATATTTTCTTCCAAAATAGCCCCGTCTTTTCTTGCCTGTTCGATATTATCGGGGTTTTCCGTTACAAAGCTGAAACCGTCTGCGCCCAATGAGACTCCGTGGTGTAAAATTACATTATCGCCGGTTTTAACTCTATCGCCGATATTTACACCCGGGTGAAAAAAGCAGTTTTTACCGATTTTTACATCACTTCCGATATAAGAATTTGCCACAATCTTTGTTCCGTCTGCAATTTGAACGCCCCTTGAAACTACAACATTAGGACCTATCGCAACATTTTGACCCAATTTGGCATCAGGATGAACGATTGTGCTGGGATGAACACCTTTTTGAACTTCTGGCTCTGTGTAAAAAAGATTAAGCAATTTCATCATTGCAAGGCGTGGCCTTTCGACTTCTATAGTACTTATATTTTCAAAATTCACCCCAAGCGGAACAAGTGCTGCTTTTGCTTTTGTTTGGGCAAGATTTTGTATCTCTTCTTCGCTCAGTGCCAGCGCAAGACATTTTTCATCAGCTAAAAGCGGAGGCGCAAGCATTGAAATTTTTGCATCTTGAACTTTGCTCAACAGTCCGCCTACTATTTGTGATATTTCTTCAATCGTATAAGTTTTCATCTTCTTCTCCTGTTATAATTTCCTCAAATATTAATATTGATTTTAATATTAATTTGAATATTTATCAAATTATTAAGTTTTTTTCATTGCTTCAATCAAACCTGTTGTGGATTTTCCCTCAACAAAATCTATAAATTCGATTCTGCCGCCATTTTTTAAAATAACGTCGGCTTCGGGAAGATTTTTCTCATTGTAATCTGCGCCCTTTGTGTGCACATCGGGTTTGATTTCAGCGAGCAAATCTCTCGGTGAATTTTCATCAAAAAACACGACATAATCAACACAAGCTAAAGCGCAAAGCACCTCTGCCCTGTCCTTTTCGGAATTAATCGGGCGTCCTTTACCCTTTATCGTACGGACGGATTTATCCGAATTTAAAAGCACAATCGAAATATCTGCAAAGCTTTTGGTTTTTTGAAGATATCTTACATGACCTACATGCAAAATATCAAAACAGCCGTTTGTGGTAACAACAGTTTTGCCCTCTTTGTGAAGTCTTTCTACAAGTGCTTTTATGCTCTCTCTTTTTATTACCTCGCCCATTTATGCCCTCTTTTAAAAACCATAAGTCAAATTTAGCATAAAAAGAGTAAACAGTAAATAGTGAATAGAAATGTTAAAACAGGGGACAAGAGGCGAAGATACCAAGAGGCGTAGTAGGATAACCCACGCATCCACGCATCTACTCATCTTATCTTCTTATAAACTATTCGACTGTTCGACTTTTCAACTTTTATATTATTGTAAATTTTAAAAAATAATGATAAGATTATTTCAATCAGAGAGGAAATTTTTTTGTCACAACACGAGGATACTTTTGTCCAAATTCACGAATGGCTGTTAACCTACAGGAATTCAAAGGATGAAAAGTTAAAAAAACAGTTAAAAAACTTAATTGTAATTGCCGCTATGCCTTTTGTAAAAAGAATCGCATGCGGACTTGCCCGCCGTGCAACCGACCCTGTGGATGACCTTATTCAGGTAGGTTCACTGGGGCTTGTGAAAGCTATAGATTTATACAACCCTGAAATAAGCAACAAGTTCAAAACTTATGCTACATATCTTATAACAGGCGAAATTAAGCATTACTTAAGGGATAAAGCTTCTATGATTAAAGCCCCGCGTGAAATTCAAGAACTTGCATACAGGATTAACTGCGTGATAAAACAGCTTAACGAAGAAGGATTTGACGAGCCCACCTCTGAACAAGTTGCACAAATCATGTCAATTCCGATTAATAAAATTGAAGGAATTATTGAAGTTGACAGAAGAAAAAGCACTCTCTCGCTTGACCAATCAACAATTTATGATGATGAAGACACTGCACTTATAGACAAAATTCCATCGGGAGATTACCAGGAATTTATGGATTCTTACGAAAAGAAAATAATGCTCTCGGGAGCAATAAAAAAACTTGAGCCTAATTTGAAAGAAATAATAGAATTGAGTTATTATGATGAATTGAACCAAAGAGAAATTGCACAAAAACTGAATATCTCTCAAATGCAGGTTTCAAGAAGACTTAAAAGGGCCTTAAACCGTATGTACAATATAATCACCAAGGCGGGTAAATAATGGATTTGTTAATATTTTTATTACTTGTAATATTTTTTATTTTTATAACAGGACTTTGCGTGGGAAGCTTCTTAAATGTTGTAATTTTAAGAGCCTTCAGCAATGAATCCATCATTTTCCCCCCTTCAAAATGTCCTGCTTGCCAAAAACCGCTTAGGTGGTACCATAATATTCCCGTTTTATCTTATCTGTTTTTGAGGGGCAAATGCTCTTTCTGTGATGAAAAAATAAGCCTTCAGTATCCGATTGTAGAAATTGTAACCGCTTTTTTGTTTGTTGCCGTTTTTATGAAATTCGGATTTAGCATAAATCTTATTTTTATGCTTATTTTTAGCTCTCTTTTTATTGTTTTTGCAGTAACCGATATAAAAGAAAAAGTGGTTTTTGATTTTCACACTTATACTCTTGCAATTTTGGGGCTTATTTATAATTTTTTTAACTTCGGACACTTGTATTACGGGGTTAAAATAATAAATTTAGGTCAATTTGCGCTTCAAATAAATAATTCTTTTATTCAAGCTATTTTAGGCGTTCTTGCAGGAATAATAATAATGGAAGCTCTTGCAAGGTTCGGCTATCTTATTGCAGGAACAAGAGCCTTCGGCGAAGGCGACACTTTTATAGCCGCCGGCTTGGGTGCGGTTTTCGGGCTTAAATATTTAATTACAGTTCTTGCTTATAGTTTGATTATCCAAGTTGTGCTTACAATCCCCGTCTTTTTCAAAAAACTTTATTGCCAAAAAGATTACCAGACACTTGCTGCTTTTATTGCCTTCTTTGCTTTTGCCTTCGGGATTAAGGCTCTTGATAATTATGAATTGCTTAACAATCTTTTAGTTTTTGGAGTATTGATTTTAATTCTTTGCGTGCTTGGATTTTATACTTGCAAAAGAATTCTTCAAGGACTTAAAAACCCAGAGAATATAACTTATTTACCTTTCGGTCCTGCTATGATTGCAGGTGCGTTTTTTGTAATGTTTTTACTTTAAAGTGACCTGTTGAAACTCTTTGAAAAAAATCTATACAGAGTGTCTTGGTGCACAGCACCCCCTTGATTTTGGATTTTGTATGTAATAGAGTAAAATCTGTTGGCAGGAGAATAACATGACAGAAGAAAAAACAACTTTTAAGAATATAATACAAGCAATGGGTCTGGTTTTCGGAGATATCGGAACAAGCCCTATTTATACACTTACTGTAATATTTTTGACAACTCAAATAAATGCCCAAAACATATTAAGCATCTTATCTTTAATAATTTGGACACTTTTGTTGATTGTAACTATTCAGTACACTTGGCTTGCAATGAGCTTGAGCCAAAAAGGCGAGGGCGGTACGATAGTTCTTAATGAGTTATTAAAAAAGTTGCTTAAAAAAGGTCGTTCGGTCGCATTTTTTTCATTTTTAACTTATGTGGGAATTTCGCTTTTGATAGGCGACAGTGTTATAACTCCTGCCATAAGCATTTTATCTGCAGTCGAGGGTTTAAAATTTATCCACTTTTTGCATAATATTCCTCAATCCACAATTTTGGTTATAACTTTAATAATTGCTATTGCCCTTTTTTCAATCCAAAAAAAAGGAACAGAAAATATTTCAAAAATATTCGGTCCTATAATGGTGATTTGGTTTGTGGCACTCGGTTTGTCGGGATTATTCAGCATCCTTGAAGCTCCGCTTGTACTGAAAGCTTTCAACCCTATATACGGGCTGGAATTTCTTTTTAAAAACGGAATAGCAGGATTTTTTGTTTTGTCGGAGGTCATTCTTTGTGCAACCGGAGCAGAAGCCCTATATGCGGATATGGGACATTTGGGCAGAAAACCGATTGTTTATGCTTGGTATATAGTACTTTTTGCGCTACTTTTGAACTATCTGGGGCAAGGTGCATTTTTGCTTAAACACCCCGATGTTCAAAATATTTTATTTTCAATGATTGTGCATCAGGCAAGATTTTTATACATACCTTTCTTGCTAGTAAGCTTAATGGCAACAATTATAGCCTCACAGGCAATGATAAGCGGACTTTTTGCCATTATTTATCAAGCAATAAACACAAGAATTTTACCGCTTTTCAGAGTTGAGTACACTTCAGAGAAAATAAATTCCCAAATTTATATTCCAAGTGCAAACTGGTTTTTAATGTTTTTTGTAATTTTTGTAATTCTGTTTTTCAAAGAATCGTCAAAACTTGCCTCAGCTTACGGCTTTGCTGTAACCGGAACTTTCAATATAACAATAATATTAATAAGTATCATTTTCTTTTTAAGAAAAAAATATTTTCATTTTATGCTTGCCTTAATGCTTATGATTATCGACATGTCTTTTCTTATTGCCGCTTTTTCCAAAATTCACACGGGAGCCTACTGGTCAATAATTATCGCGACAATTCCTTTCTTCCTTATAATTCTTTATGTTAAAGGGCAAAAAGCCATGTATCAAGCTATTAACCTTATGGACAAAGAAGAATTTTTACAAAAATATCATGAACGATACTCCAAAGGCAGCAAAATCGAAGGTCAGGCACTGTTTTTTGCAAGAGGCATTGAAAAAGTTCCGCCTTATGTGGTTCAGACAATGTTTGAAAACAGCATAATGTACAGTAAAAATATTTTTGTACACGTAAACAAATCAAGCGAAGCATTCGGGCTTCACTACGAAATGGAAACGGTCGCAGAGGGGCTTCAGCTTTTGAGAATAGACGCCGGTTACATGCAGCTTTTTAATGTTGACAGTGTTTTAAAAGCCTTGGATATTGACGGTAAAGCCATTTTTTACGGAGTTGAAGACATTGAAACAAACAATTTCTTCTGGCATATTTTCTCAACCATCAAAAAAATAACGCCGTCTTTTGTAAGTTTCTATAATCTTCCGACAAACAAAATGCACGGTGTGGTAACAAGATTGAAGCTTTGAGGTTTTTATGAATTTAAATTGGTACGATACTTTAAACAAATCCGGTTTGACACCGCCTTCGTGGGTGTTTGCACCGGCATGGACTTTTTTGTATATAACAATTATTATTTCTTTTTTACTGTTGATAAAAGACGGAAATCTTCAGGCAAAAGCTTTACCGATAACTTTTTTTGTTATCCAGATGATTTTGAACTTAATCTGGTCGCCGCTTTTTTTCGGCAAACATTTAGTACTTGCCTCTTTAATTGATATAATTTTATTATGGGTTTTTATACTGCTTACGATAATAAGCTTTTGGCAATTTTCAAAAACTGCTTCTTTGATTTTAATCCCATACTTTTTGTGGGTAAGCTTTGCGAGTTATTTGAATTATAAAATTTTAATTTTGAATTAATTGTATAAACACGGAATAATTTAAAAATACACAGTTTTGACAAAATTTGTTATAAAGACTAACAGTCCAAATTCGCCCACTCAAGTCATTGCGAGGGGTAAATGTATTTTGATTTTTTGTCCACCCGCTCACGTTATTGCGAACTCTGCCGAACAAAAACTGACTAAATGTCAGGTTTTGTGAGAGGTAATTTATTTCTGAAGAAGCAATCCAACCCCACGTCATCCTGAACTTGATTGACTTCTTTTCCCGAAATCTTTGATTTCGTGGAAAATGTCCTTACGACCTGTTTGAATTATCCCTGCTTTAGACTATTGTCTCCAATAGTATCAGGATCTCACAAACGAATAATTTTTGTAATTATTTTTTATAAACCTACTTTCTTGTGTCGACAAGAAAGTAGGCAAAGAAGCTCCCGACCGGATCTGCGTTCGCTAATTCTTACTAAACTCAACTCAAGCTCGCGAACTCGTGCCTTTGGCACTCAAACACACTCGCTTTGGAGTTGTTTCGTTAAGTAATAATTGCTCACTCCGATAAGGTCGGGAAAGAGTCCGTACAGGGTTTCACTCTGAAACCCTTAGTTCAATTGATGAGTTTGTTCATCAATTGAATAGTCCTTTTCAGTGCGAAGCACTGACGCTTTGTCATTTTGTTCGCGTTCTTTTTTCTTTTCTTTCCGCCTGGTTTCTTTTCTTTTTTTCAATCGCAAGAAAAAAAGAAAAGAAATGAGGCA
>DAOQAU010000071.1:0-6500 GCA_035354275.1 Candidatus Gastranaerophilaceae bacterium | reverse complement strand
AAAAGAAAAAACGGTTATTAAAATTATTTTTGAGGGTTTCATTATTCCAGCCTTTCGCAAATTATAGTATCATAATTTGCTATACGGTGGCAATTTTTTAATAAAAAAAACCTCCCAAAAATTTGAGAGGTGAGCACTAAGCAATCAGAAGAGTTGAGGATTTACCCCTACATAATAAAATCCTCAATTCATTAAAACATTGCACAAACTAATTAGTGATATGCTACTTTTTATCAATTTTTGTAAGTAATTCTTTTATCATATAAATCGAACCGCAAATTACAGTTATCTTATCCGATTTATTAAATTTTTTAAAAGATTTTGCCGCAAAAGGACAAACGGCATTTAACTCCTCAAAAGAACAAGAATTTGGGTTGTCGAATTGATAGAAAAATATTTCATCTTCGGGGCTAAATAAGTTTTCTATCATCTGCGGGTAATTTTTATTTCTTAAGCATCCGAAAATAAATCTGAAATTTTGATTAGGAAATTTTTTTTCCAGACTTTTTCTTAGTGCTTTAGCTCCGCTTGGATTATGCGCGGCATCAATTAAAATATTTTCTGTATGAAATTCAAACCGGCAGGGATGCTTAAATTTTTCCAAACCTTTTTGAATGTCTTTTTTGCAGATTTTAAATCCGTTTTTATTCAAAAACTCTATTGTTTTAAGCACAAGCGAAAGATTTTCTTTTTGATAATTGCCTTGCAGGGCGGAATTTTCCTGCGGAAAATTCCGCCCTGCATCTGCGGTTAAAACTTGCGTCCTTTTTTCTTTTGCGATTTTTTTAATCACCTCAAAACCCAAGTTATTTTTATTTATCAAAACAAAACTGCCTGATTTAATTATTCCTGCTTTTTCAAAAGCGATTTTTTCTATCGTATCTCCTAGTCTTTCGGTGTGGTCAAAATCTATTGAAGTAATTATTGAGCAAATATTTTTTTTAATTATGTTTGTGGCATCAAACCTTCCACCCAAGCCTGTTTCAAGGATAACCAAATCAACATTATTTTGGGCAAAATATTCAAAAGCAACGGCGGTTAAAATTTCAAACTCGGTCAGGGCAATATTATTTTTTTGGGCAAGCTCGGTGATTTTGATTATTTCTTGCGCGAAAGTTTTTTTGTCGATTTGAGCGTCATTGATTTTAATTCTTTCGGTATATTCAAAGACATGAGGGCTTGTAAACAAACCTACTTTTAACACAGAGGACCGTAAGGCTTGCTTATTGTAATTAATCGAAAAGCAATTGTTATTGTGGGGGGTAAAGTTTTGCTCCCTCCCCCCTTGAGGGGGAGGGTTTGGGGTGGGGGGATTTAAATATAAAAATATACACTCCAAAACACTTTCAATATTTTTAAAAATATCTGTATTATAAAATCTTAAAACATCAAACCCTGCTTTTTTTAAAAAATTTCCTCTTACTTCATCATATTTAATAGAATTATTTTCTAAGTGCTGTCCGCCATCCAGCTCTATTATCAGTTTTTTTTCAAAACAAACAAAATCTGCGATATAACTTCCAATTGGCGATTGTTTTCTAAATTTAAAACCGCACATCTGTTTTTTTCTTAAATAATACCAAAGAATATTTTCTGCATCAGTCATATTTTTTCGCAAGCATTTTGCATGTTCGAGAGTTTTTTTAGAATAAAGGCGTGATATTTTATAATACCCCCCTCCCTGTCCCTCCCCCTCAAGGGGGGCGGGTTCAATATTTGATAAAATTGCGCTTAGCATGGCGCAAACAGAGCCTTTTCCGTTGGTTCCCGCGACATGGATAAATTTGAGTTTTTTTTGCGGATTACCCAAATATTCAAGTATTTTTTCAACACGCTCAAGCCCTAATTTTATGTGAAACCTGCCTTGAGAAGTTAAAATTCCTATTGCTTTATTATATTTCTGTTTACTCAAAAATTATTCCTTTAAGTTGCCCGACAATATCTTTTGTCGCCTTCGGTTTTGCAAGTGCAAAGGCGTTTTCCTGAATGATTTTAAGTTTTTCTTGGCTGTCTAAAATCTGCTCTATTGCAATCAAAAGGGTGTCTTTTGTGGTGTCGGCATCTTCAAGGTAAAGTGCTGCTCTTTCTTTGACCATAAAATCGGCATTTTTTCTTTGGTGATCAGCAGCAGCGTGCGGATAAGGAATTAAAATCGATGCAACCCCTGAGGCGCAAAGTTCAGACAAGCTCAAAGAGCCTGCTCTGGAAACTGCTATATCGCTTGCTTTAAGCACTGATGCCATGTCGTCAATGTAAGGTTTTAATATCAAATTTTTATTGCTTTCAAATTCGGGATAAATTTCTTTGAGCAGGGCAGTAACTTCATCAAACTTTTTCTTTCCCGTTTGGAAAATTATTTGTACATCACGCTGTTCACATAAATATTTTAAAACACCCACCGCTGCGGTATTTATTGATTTAGCTCCTTGTGAGCCGCCCATAATACAAAGCGTCATTTTATCTTGAATCCCGAGTTTTTCTCTTGCTTCTTTTTTCGAAGACTCAAAAAAACTTTCTCTGATAGGATTTCCGTTTACATTAATGTTTTGTGATTTCATGTATTCTTTTGCGCCTTCAAAAGCAAGTGAAACGGTCTTTGCCATAGGCGATATATATCTTGATAAAATACCCGGCTTAACGTCGCAGTCGTGTATCATAAAAGGAACATCTGCAAGGTTTGCCGCAAAAAGTGCAGGCGCAGAAACATAACCGCCTGTGCCAAAAATCGCGTCGGGTTTGTATTTTTTAATGTAGAAAAGTGCCTTAAAAGTTGCTGCCTGAAGCTGAAAAAACCAAATTAAAAAATTCAGCCCCAAAAAACCTATTTTTCTTGGCATAGCAGAAATTTTAACTCCCAGAAATTTATAACCTGCTTTTTTTGTAATTTCAAATTCCAGATTATCGGGGTTTCCTACATAATAAATTTCTTTTGTGTCAGGATCGTTTTTCAGCGCGTCAAAAACTGCTATTGCAGGATAAATATGTCCGCCCGTACCACCGCCTGTTATAAAGTAAATATATTTGTTTTTTTTATCATAAGTGTCTGACATTTGCATTAACCCTAATCTTTTTCACTCTTTTTTTGGAAATATTCAACAAAATTCCTACCATCCACATTGAAACCATAAGCGAAGATCCGCCGTAGCTTATAAAAGGAAGCGTAACACCTGTTGCAGGCAGCAGCGAGCTTGCAACGCTCATATTCAAAAATGCCTGAAATCCTATTGAAAAAGTGATTCCAACGGCAAGAAGCTTTCCGTACATATCAGGGCATCTTGACGCTATTAAAAAACCTCTGTGAATAAAAGTCCAAAAAAGCCCTATTACCAAAAGACAGCCGATAAAACCGAGTTCTTCCGCCATAACCGCAAAGATAAAGTCGGTGTGAGATTCTGGTAGCCATGCAAGTTTTTGTTTGGAACTTCCGTAGCCCACACCCCAAAATCCGCCAGTTGCAAAAGCTACCATTGATTGAATAACATTATAACCTGCGCCCAAAGGGTCAGATTCGGGATTAAGCCAGGTTGTAATTCTTGACATCTGATAAGGCTTTATAAGCTGAGTAACTCCTGCGGTTAAAAGTCCGAAAGCACCGATTCCCGCACCCATTACAAAAACCTTCAAAGGCCCGCCTGCACTTAAATACATTACAAGCGAAGTCAACATTAATAAAATTACCATGCTCAAGTTGGGCTGTTTGAAAATCATAAATACCATAAGTAATATCGGCAGAAAATAATAAACAATTTTGTGGTTGTCCATAATGTTGTCGTTTTTGTAAAATGCGCTTGCAAGAAGCATTATCACAGCAGGTTTTGCAAATTCCGAAGGCTGAAACTGGAACATACCTATTCCAATCCACCTTTTTGCTTCATTTACGGTAACCCCTAAAGGAGTGTAATTTACCAAAATCAAAAAGAGTATGACAAAAAAGGCAAGCGGTGTTGTAATTAAAACTAAATTTTTATAATCATAATTTGTTAGAAATTTTAACCCGATATACCCGACGACAAGATAAACCATTTGGCTCAATAAAAATTTAGCCGGATTAAGCCCTGCGTCCATACATTTTGGGGCACTTGCCGAAAATATAGCCATTAAACCTAAAATTACAAGAAACGCTACCACCACCAAAAGAGTTTTATCCGGCGGTGAAATAATGACACTCATTTGAGGTTCATACTGTCTGGGTTTTTTATTTGTGTATCTTGAATAAGACATAGTCTTTAAATACTTCCCCTCTGTGTTCGTAGCTTTTGAACATATCAAAACTTGCGCAAGCAGGCGATAAAAGTACAACTTCAGGCTTAAGCTCCATTGATTTATCGATTGCACTCTCCAGCGTGCTTTCAAAAATTATATTATCAAAACCTCTTTCCTTCAAGTTTGTTGCAAAACGTTCACCTGCTTCTCCTATTAAAATAACAGTATTTATATGTTTTTTTACTTCTTCGCAAAATTCGCCCAAATCGGTATTTTTATCCCTTCCGCCTGCAATTAAAACGGTGTTTTTGTCAAAAGATTTTATCGCAACGATAGCAGCTTCGGGGTTTGTTGCTTTTGAATCGTTATAAAATTTTATCCCGTTAACTTGTGCAACATATTCAAGTCTGTGCTCGGGTGCTTTAAAAGATTTTATGGCAGTTGCTATGTTTTTATTTTCAATTCCCACAAGTTTTGCCACAATAACCGAGCACATTATATTCTGGTAATTGTGGTGACCGACCAAAGGACAGTCTTTTAAATCGATAATTTTTTCTTCCTGCCTGTTGCGCTTAAAAAATATTGCCGCATCTTTTATATAACAACAATTATCTGAAGTTTCTTTGTCAAAGAGAAAAACCTGCGAAGGAACTTTTTTTGAAAATTCCAAAAGTTTTTCGTCTGCTCCGTTAAAAACAGCAAAAATAGGGCTTTGCGGAGGCAAAAAAAGTTTTGCTTTTGCATCAAAATAATTATCCACCCCGTCGTGCCAATCAAGATGATCAGGTGTAAAATTAAGCCAGCATGCAATTTGCGCCTGAAACACGGTGCTTGTTGCAATTTGATAAGAACTCATTTCACAAACAAAATATTCAACATCTTTTTCAAGATAATCGCAAGGCGGGCTTCCGATATTTCCGCAGGCTTGTGCTTTGTATTCCTGATTTAAAATTTGTGCCGTAAGTGCTGTTGTGGTGGTTTTCCCGTTAGTTCCTGTTATTGCAACAAAAGGTTTTGAAGTTTCCTCATATGCAAGTTCTACCTCTGAAATCACATGGATTTTTCTTTCTTTAAGCTTTTTAAAAATTTCTGCTTTAGGCGGAATCCCGGGGCTTGTAACTGCAATGGAAGAATTTTCTATAAACTTGTCCGAATGCCCCCCCATTTCAACCTTTATTCCCAATTTTTCAAGTTCAAAAATGGTGTTTTTATCTTCCGGTTTTTGTTCTCTTAATTCCGTTATGAAAACTTCAGCACCCTTTTTTCTCAAGTATTTTGCCGCTGCAATCCCGCTTTTTGACAAACCCAATATTAAAACTTTTTTTTCAACCCAATTTTGCATTACAATCCCTCAATTTTCCATAGCAAAATTATACCCAACCCCAGTAAAATGCGTTGAATAAAACAATTGCAAGTATTGAGAACAAAAGCGAAATCAAGGCAAATCTTGCCACAATTTGTTTTTCGCTCCAGCCCTCAAGTTCAAAGTGATGATGTATCGGAGACATCTTGAAAACTCTTTTTCCTGTTGTTTTAAAACTTGCGACCTGAATCATAACAGAAAGAGTTTCAATGACAAAAACCGCCGCAAAAATAATTAAGTAAAACTCAAATTTCCCCATAACGGCAAGCGTTCCAAGCAATCCGCCAAGTGCAAGAGAACCTGTATCCCCCATAAATACTTGTGCTTTAGGTTTGTTGTATCTTAAAAAGCCTATCAAAGCACCCACAACCGCTGCTGCAATTATTGCCATTTCATGGTATTTAAAAACTTCCAAAATCACCACGCAGGCAATAAAAGAAGGAATTCCGCAAGAAGCCGCAAGCCCGTCAAGTCCGTCTGTCAGATTAAAAGCATTTGAAAAGCCAGTTACCAAAAACACTGCCAAAATCGGATAAAACCAATAAAGATAAAGATAATCATATCCGACTTGAACAAAAGTTCTTCCCGCTAATGTTACAAAAAGTGCAGGCAAAAGTGCTATGGCAATCTGTCTTAAAAACTTGCCGCGTGCCGATAATCCTTTATTTGCTTTGCCTTTTATTTTCAAAAAATCATCCTGAAATCCCGCAAGAGTATAAAAAAGCAAAGTTATAAGCACAATAAGAGCGTTTGTATTTAATTTCTGGGCAAGAAGAAGTGTTATAACAGATGCCAAAATTATTGCCGCAATTATAAAAACCCCACCTGTTGTTGGTGTTCCGCTTTTTTGAGCGTGCCCTTGCGGAGCTACATCTTTTATATATTGACCAAACATTTTTGTTTTAAGAAAATCAATATAAGGCACTCCCAACAA
>DAOQAU010000070.1:0-6763 GCA_035354275.1 Candidatus Gastranaerophilaceae bacterium | reverse complement strand
TACGATAACCCCAATGCCTACAACGGGCTTAGGGATTCTGACTGTGTGATTTCCGTCGGACTTATAAACAGCGATTTAAACACATACAGGCTCGGACTTCCATTTAAACCGACTGATTTTATTGACATTCAAGGTCATTACACAATAGTGGAAAACAAAAAATACGAAAATGTTTTGATGAAAGACATGCTTCAAGAACTCACCAAAAGAATTAAACCGAGAGTTAGAGAATTGCCAGAAAAAATACCGAGTTTTGAAAAGGTTAAACCGGCAAAAGCTACACCTTTGAGCATAAACTACGTTTTCCCGCGGCTTCAGGATTTTTTTAAACCTGATGACATGATTGTTGTTGAAACGGGAATTATTCCTCACGGCTTTGCGCCGACAAGGCTACCTAAGAACACCGAAGTAAACACCCAAACGCTTTGGGGCTCAATAGGCTGGGCAACAGCTGCAACCTTCGGAGTTCAAATGGCGGCAAAAGACAGAAGAACAATTTTAATAACAGGCGAAGGCTCGCACCAACTCACGGCAGGCGAAGTAAGCAGCATGATGCGCCATAAATTAAAACCGATAATAATTGTCATAAATAACAGCGGATATACTATTGAAAGAGTGCTTTCAGATGACCCGTGGGATCCGTTCAATGAAATAGTTAAATGGGATTACTCAAAATTGCCCACAGTCTTTGAAGGCGATGTTTGGATTGCTCAGGCAAGAACAGACAAAGAATTTGACGAAGTCTTAAATCAAGCAGAAATCGAACAAAAATCAAGACTTTGTTACATCGAAATTTTTACCGGAAAAATGGATTTACCGGAACTCACGCAAAAAGTCGTCGAAAGTATCCGTGGTAAAAAAATTAAAAATAAATAGAATTTAATTAAAAAAGGGGCGGATTTTCTTCGAAAATCCGCCCCTTTTTTAATATTAATAATTCGATCTTGTCATAATAACTTTTGCATTGCGGTTGTACATTTTTTCTTTGTACCAGCGTCCTTTAAATTTTCTTTTGGCATCAAACACGTATTGGTCCTGATCTGAAACGTAATAATATTTAGCGACCAATTCACCGTTTTTGTAGTATTGGGATGATTCGTAAGGAAATTTAGGATAAGCTGAAGAAAAATTATCCACAAAAATCAAGTGTCCCATAGCATCGTAATAATAAATATGTTTCATGTCTTTTTTAGGCTGAATGCCATAAGCAATAAGTAACCCGTTTTTCAAATTAAACCCACAGTAATAATTATCCGCATCTTCTTTTTTACCTCTAAGCACTTCTTCGTAAGTTTTTAAGTGATCTTTATCTTTCCAAACAGCGGCATATTCTGCCTTAAACTCTTTTTTGGGATATTTATATATAGTTTTGTCGGTAAACAAAACATTTTGAACCTGCTTAATATTTTCATCACGCTGAAGCTGAGATTTAGAAATCCAGTCAAAAGTAACTCCGCCTTCTATTGTTTGAGAAAACGCCGGTAACATCAAAAACATAAACAAAACAGAAAATAAAACTTTTTTCATAACTCACCTCAATAAATCATTACTCCGATTTGTTGGGCTGGAAAGCCCAACCTACTCAGTTCACAGCTCACCGCTCACTGCTCACTTTTTTATACTATAATTATATTATGGAATATTTAAAAAACAAGTTTGATACAATTGTCGTAGGGGCAGGACACGCGGGCTGTGAAGCGGCTTTAGCCGCAGCAAATTTAGGCGCAAAAGTTCTTTTGTGCTCGCTTAACCTTGATAACATTGCGCTTATGCCCTGCAACCCTGCAATCGGCGGTCCTGCAAAATCTACTCTGGTAAGAGAAATAGATGCGCTGGGCGGTGTTATGGCAGAAGTTACAGATGCCACCTACATCCAAATGAAAATGCTTAATTCCTCAAAAGGGCCTGCCGTTAGAGCACTTCGCGCCCAATCCGACAAAAAAGAATACATGGCTTACATGCGAAAACTGCTTGAAGAAAACAAAAATATCTATTTAAAACAGTGCTGTATTTCAAGGTTATTGGTGGAAAAAGGCAAAATTAAGGGTGCTGTTGACCAATACGGAATCGAATATTTCGCACCGACCGTAATTTTAACCACAGGAACTTCACTGGAAGGCAAAATTTTTGTAGGACTAAAATCCTATAGTGCAGGCAGGCTCGGAGAAATGCCTGCCACAGGACTTTCTGACTGTCTAAAAACTTTAGATTTTACGGTCAAAAAATTAAAAACAGGAACTCCCGCAAGAGTGGATTCAAGAACTATTGATTATTCGAAAATGACAATCCAGCCCGGTGATGAGGAGTTAAATTTTTATTCATTTAAACCCGACCGCCCGATAAGAGAACAAATTCCTTGTTATTTAACTAGAACAAACGAAAAGACACACCAAATTATAAAAGCAAATTTGGATAAATCCCCTATGTATCAAGGACTTATAGAAGGAGTCGGCCCCCGCTATTGTCCTTCAATCGAAGACAAAATCGTGAGATTTTCTTCTAACCCTTCGCATCATATTTTTATTGAGCCTGAAGGACTTAACACTTATGAAGTTTATGTTCAGGGTTTTTCAAGCAGCCTGCCTGCCGATGTTCAAATACAAATGCTCCGCACTCTTCCCGGATTGGAAAATGTCCATGTGATTAAACCGGCTTATGCTGTTGAATACGATTATGTACCCGCAATTCAGCTTAACCACACGCTTATGACAAGGCTTATACAGGGGCTTTTTAACGCAGGACAGATAAACGGAACAAGCGGCTACGAAGAAGCTGCCGCACAAGGTCTTATCGCAGGAATTAACGCCGTAAAATTTATCAACAACGAAGAGATGGTTGAACTTTCAAGAGAATCTTCCTATATAGGAACACTGATAGACGATTTGGTAACAAAAGACATTCAAGAGCCCTACAGAATGCTGACATCTCGCTCTGAATACAGGCTTTTATTAAGACAGGACAATGCAGATGCCAGATTGATTCCACTGGGACACAAAATCGGATTAATAAGTGACAAGCAGTTTGAACACTTTCAGCAAAAACAAAAAAGCATAGAAAATGAGATTAAACGGCTTTCAAAAGAAAAGATTTCTGTTAACGAAAAAACAAATTCAATTCTTGCAAAATACGACCACAACATTGAACGCGGAATTAAATTAATAGACCTTCTCAAACGACCGGGCATTGATTATAAAATTTTGAAAGAACTTGATGAAAAAACCGAAGAGCTTAATTTGCCAAGAGAGGTTTACGAGCAGGTTGAAATTTTAACAAAATACGACGGATATCTTAAACGTCAGGAATTTCATGTCGAGCAGGCAACAAAACTCGAAAAATTTAGAATCCCTGAAAATATTGATTACATGTCAATTAAACATATTTCAACGGAAACCAAAGAACAGCTTAACAAAATCCGCCCCAAAACTTTAGCTCAAGCCTCAAGAATAGGCGGAGTAAAACCTGCCGATATTTCCGTTTTAATGGTAATTCTGGAAAAAGGATTAGTACTTAATAACTAGATAAATCAACCGTTAGTAGGATTTTTCGGATATTGCAATTTGATTTTCTTTGTTATAGTATAAATTTTATAGTTACATTTACTTTTTATTTACACAAAGGAGATAGAAATATGCAAGAAACTTTAGAACAAATCGGATTTTCAGCAGGACAAATTTATAACTACCTTTCTGAAAACAACGGAAAATCAACTTTCACAAAAATGAAAAAAGATTTAGACCTTAAAGGAAATTTCGCTGAGCTCGGTCTTGGCTGGTTAGCCAGAGAAGACAAAATTGACATCACTAAAAAAGGTGCTTCAATTAACGTAGTTCTCAGATAAGTTTTAAACAAAAAAGGGCGGTGCTGAAAGCACCGCCCTTTTTTGTTTTTAATCATACAAATGACAATTAGCACAATGTGATTGCGAAAAATTTTTCGTTTCAGGAGCTTGAATTTTACAAATGTCCATAACATAAGGGCACCTGGTGTGGAATTTACAGCCTTTGGGCAAATCGGTAGGAGAAGGCAAATCACCGCTGAGAATTATTTTTTCATCTTTTTTAAATCCCGGAGCTGCACTCAACAGGGCTTTTGTGTACGGATGCTGCGGAGAATTAAAAATTTCCGCGCTTGTTCCCAGCTCGACAATTTCACCAAGATACATAACTGCCACTCTGTCTGCAAGATATTTTATAACACTTAAATCATGCGAAATAAAAAGAAAAGTAAGATTAAATTTTTCTTTCAACTCCTGCAAAAGATTTATTATCTGAGCCTGAATACTCACATCTAAAGCACTTACCGGCTCATCTGCGACAATAAATTCGGGCTGGAGAATTAATGCTCTTGCTATTGCAATCCTTTGTCTTTGCCCGCCTGAAAATTCATGGGGGTAAAGGTATAAAGCTTTTTCATCTAAGCCGACTTGTTTTATTGTATCTTTTATCCTCTTATCCATTTCGGCATCTGTAATGTTTTTTAAAGCCGGTGAATTTTTATTCACAATTAAAGGTTCTTTTAAAATTTCATAAATTTTCATCTTAGGATTAAGGCTTGAAAACGGGTTTTGAAAAATTATCTGAGCATTTTGGCGGAATTTTTTCAGGTCATTTTGTTTAAGTTTCAAAACATTATCACCTGTTCCTAAAAAAATTCCGCCCGATTTTGATTCAATCAATTTAAGAATTGCTTTGGCGAGGGTGGATTTTCCGCAGCCTGATTCGCCTGCTATTGCAAGGATTTCGCCTTTTTTAATATCCAAAGACAAATCATTAACCGCAAAAACGGTTTTTTGTCCTTGCGAAAATTCTTTTTCCATTTTGTATTCAACAAAAAGATTTTTAATTTCTAATAAATTTTCCAAAAACACCTCGCAAAAGTAAACAAAAAGCATTTTACTATTAATTATAAATAAATTCAACCGAGAATGGTCATCATTGCGGAGTAATAATTAATAAGTACTAAATTCACTCAGCTTAAGAATAAGTATATCACCGGGTTCAATATTCAGTTCTTTGCCCGGCTCAATATAAGACAAAGGCGAATCATTATAAACGTTTACCAAACCGGACTGAAATCTGTCGCCTTCTTGCGCCTTTGCAGCGCCTTCCACAAAAGAAATTCCCAAAGAAGCACCTTTGACCACAAAATTAGCGGCGGTTTTAAAGACTTTTCCGACAAGTTTTTTTGTATCAACCGGAGAATAACCGACAACTTTTGCAACAGCCATAGGCTCTTTGGTCGTCGTGGTTTTTCCGTTTTGTGTTAAAACGTAAGGGAGGAAAACAAAATAAGCGTTTTGCTTTCCGAATTTAGGACTTTCAATTCTTATTACTCTTCCTTCTACAATAGTGCCCGAGTCAAGAAAATCACCCTTAAAGATTTCTCCTTCAATAATTTCTGCCCTAAAAGTCGGGGAAGGATTTTGCGTCGAAAAATCACTTAAAGCCATAACCTTAACCGTCTGGGTTTTCGCACTTGCCGAAAGCGCAAAGACAAACAAAAATAAAATTGTTAAAAAAAATCTTTTCATCATCGCAATAAAATACTAATTTATTTCTCTTCTGCCTTCAAGAGCTCTGGCAAGAGTGATTTCATCGGCGTATTCCAGATCAGTTCCCACAGGAAGCCCGAAAGCGATTCTGCTTATGGTTATACCGAAAGGTTTTATCAGTTTTGAAAGGTAAAGGCTTGTCGCTTCACCTTCCACGGAAGGACTGAGGGCAAGAATTACCTCTTTAACTTCCTCATTTGCAAGCCTGTGCAAAAGTTCTTTTATCCTGATGTCTTCCGCGCCTATTCCGTCAATGGGCGAAATAAGCCCCTGAAGCACATGATAAAGCCCTTTAAATTCATTTGTTTTTTCGATTGCAATTAAATCTTTTGTCTCAGAAACAACACAAATCATTGTTCTGTCACGCCCTGATGACGAGCATATCTCGCAAGGGTTTGTGGATGACATATTAAAGCAAATGTCGCATGCAAAAGTATTTTCCTTTGCCTCAACAAGCGCCTGCGCTATTTTTTGCACCTCTGGCATGGGCATTTTTAAAAGATGAAATGCCATTCTCTGTGCAGATTTCGGACCTATTGCAGGAAATTTTTGAAACTGCTCGATTAATGCTGCTATGGATTTTGGATAAATCATTGGTGCTCCTCTTACCCCTCACCCTGTTTTTAGATATTCGCAAGGCTTGCTCATATCAAAAACAGACCTCTCCCTCAAGGGGCGAGGTGAAATTACGACCCCTTAAAACAATCCGGGAATATTAATTCCGCCTGTCAAAGCCTTCATTTTAGTTTCCATTTCGGCAGTTGCTTTGTTGCTTGCCTGAAGAATTGCGGTTGTAATAATATCTTCGAGCATTTCTACCGTATCAGCGTCAACAGAAGAAGGGTTTTCAGGATTTATCGCCTCAGGGCTGAGCTTAATGGATTTAAACTTACCCTGTCCGTCACAAACCACCTTTACCGCCCCTCCGGCAGATTCCCCTGTAACTTCGGAATTGGCAAGCTCTTCTTGAGCCGCTTTAAGTTTTTTTTGTAAATTTTGAGCCTGCTGCATCATTTGCATCATATTCATAAATTCATTCTCCCCTTAATTTTCTTGATTTGTTCAGAAAATAATTATAAAATAAATTTATGCAAAAGAAAACTTATTTACAAGAAAGTTTACGAAACGGCAGAATTATGCGCTGGGCAGACAATTTAATGCCCTTAAAATTCTACATTGCCCCTTTTAGATTTTATTCAAAAAAGCTTGAAG
>DAOQAU010000069.1:0-6869 GCA_035354275.1 Candidatus Gastranaerophilaceae bacterium | reverse complement strand
AAAAATTCAAAAAATGACAATTTTCGCACGCTCAAAAGAGGACAAAAAATGTTTACAGAAATTTTATTTTCAAAAATACACAGGGCAACCGTAACTGACGCTAATCTTGATTACGTCGGCTCAATCACTATTGACGAAACACTGATTAAAGCTTCTAAACTTAAAGAATGGCAAAAGGTTGAAATTTTAAACATAAACAACGGTGAAAGATTTCAAACTTACGTTATAAAAGGTAAAGCTGATTCTGGCGAAATCTGCATAAACGGTGCAGCGGCAAGAAAAGCATGCAAAGGCGATAAAGTCATAATTGTTGCTTACGGATATTTTCATTCGAATGAAGTAGAAGAATTCACACCTACAATAGTTCTGGTTGATGATAAGAATAGAATAGTTGAAAGGGTGGGAAAGTGAATAAGTAAATAAGTAAATAAGTGAATAAGTGCATTTTATATGATTTTTTCTTATTCACCTATTCACCTATTCACCTATTCACCTGAAATAATGCAATACGTACCATTACACTTACACAGTGAATATTCGCTTCTTGACGGGGCGATAAAAATAAAAGAACTTTGCGAATTTGCAAAGCAAAATGACATGCCCGCCGTTGCCGTAACAGACCACGGAGCAATGTACGGTGCGATTGACTTATACAAAACCGCAAAAGACTGTGGGGTTAAGCCTTTAATCGGCTGCGAATTTTATGTTTACCAAGGCGACATTTCAGAAAAAAACCAATCTAAAACCCACCTGAATCACCTTGTTTTAATAGCAAAAGACAAACAGGGATATGCGAATCTTGTAAAATTGGTCTCGATAGCACACTGTGAAGGATTTTATTACAAACCCAGAGTAAATTTTGAACTTATAAAGCAGTATCATCAAGGCTTAATTTGTCTGTCATCATGCGTTCAGGGCGAGCTTGCGGATTTAATCCTGCAAAAAGATATAAAAGCCGCAAAAGAAAGGGCTTTAAAATATAAAGAACTTTTCGGCGAAGATTACTACATTGAACTTCAAGACCACGGGCTTGACAAACAAAAACGCTCAAACCCTGATTTGATAAACCTTGCAAAAGAACTGGGAATTAAAATTGTAATTACAAACGACTCACATTATTTAAAAAAAGAAGACGCCGACTGGCATGACACTCTTTTGTGTCTGCAGACAAACGCCCTCAAAACCGATGAAAACCGTTTTCATTTCCCAAACAACGAATTTTACGTAAAAACCGTTTCAGAACTTCGGGATTCTTTTAAGTGGCTTGACAGTGAAACCTTTGAAAAAGCAATTAAAAATACGGTTGAAATTGCCGAAAAATGCCATTTGATAATCGAAATGGGAGGCAGTTTGCTTCCAAAATATGAAGTGCCAAAAAACCACACGACAGAAAGTTATCTTGACTTTAAAGTCAGAGAAGGTCTTGAAAAACGCTACAAAGAAATAACCCCCGAAATTGAAAAAAGGGTTAAGTATGAACTTGAAATCATTGAACAAATGGGGTTTTCGGCTTACTTTTTAATCACGTGGGATTTTATAAATTTCGCCAAACAAAACGGGATCCCCGTCGGTCCCGGCAGAGGCTCTGCCGCAGGGAGTATTGTTGCTTACGCCCTTGAAATAACAGATTTAGACCCTATCCGGCACAATCTTTTGTTTGAAAGATTTTTGAACCCCGAAAGAATAAGCATGCCCGATGTGGATATTGATTTTTGTATCGAAAGACGCTCTGAAGTAATCGATTACGTTTCAAAAAAATACGGCGAAGACCATGTATGCCAAATCGTAACCTTCGGAACGCTTGCCGCAAAAGCCGCGCTTAAAGGTGTTGCAAGAGTTTTTAATATTCCTTTTGCAGAGAGCAACAAACTTTCTGCACTAATTCCCTCAACTCCGGGTGCAAAAATAGATGATGCACTAAAAGAGGGCATGGAATTAAAAATTTTATACGATAACGACCCTGAAATCAAAAAACTTGTTGACATGGCAAAAGGATTGGAAGGGGTCAAAAACAATATCGGCATGCACGCTGCAGGTGTGATAATTTCTCACAAACCGCTTAACGAAATTGTACCTGTTCAACCCTCAAAAGACGGCAGTATAATAACACAATATCCTATGACCGATCTTGAAAAACTCGGGCTTTTAAAAATGGATTTTCTGGGGCTGCGCAACCTTACAATCATAAGCAAAACCATCAAAATGATTAAAACAAGACACGGCCTTGATATCGATATAAATAACATTCCACTTGATGATAAAAAAACTTACGAAATGCTCACCCGAGGCGAAACAGACGGCGTTTTTCAGCTTGAATCCACAGGGATGAAGCGTCTTGTAAGAGATTTAAAACCAAGCGTTTTTGAAGATTTAGGCGCACTCGTTGCACTTTTCAGGCCCGGCCCTTTGGAATCTGGCATGGTAGAAGACTTTGTTCAAAGAAAACACGGCAGACAGGCAATCACATACGACCACCCTTTGCTTGAGCCGATTTTGAAAGACACTTACGGAACGATTGTTTATCAGGAACAAATTATGCAGATTTTCCAAACGCTTGCGGGGTATTCGCTCGGACAAGCGGACATGGTTCGCCGCATGATGGGTAAGAAAAAAGTCGAAGAAATGGCAAAACAAAAAGAAAAGTTCATTGAAGGCGCAGGCAAAAACGGCATGATGCCAAAAGAAGCGACCGAACTTTTCGAACAGATAGAAAAATTTGCCGAATACTGTTTTAACAGGTCGCACTCTGCGGCTTACGCTTTTGTTGCATATCAGACGGCTTATTTAAAAACACACTACACAGTAGAATACTTATCGGCATTGCTTTCAAGTGTAGCCAATGACCAAGATAAAACCCAAGCCTATATTGAAGAAGCTCTAAAATACGGAATAAAAGTTTTACCGCCTGACATAAATAAGTCATTCGCCGAATTTACGCCCGATGAAAAAAATATCAGATTCGGACTTGCATCAATAAAACAAGTCGGTGAAATCGTCGTTGAAGCGATTTTAAACGAAAGAGAAGAAAACGGAGAATTTAAATCGGTTTACGATTTTTGCAAAAGGGTTGATTCAAAATGTTCCAACAAAAGGGTTATGGAAGGTTTAATCAAAGCAGGAGCTTTTTCAAACATTGAAAAAAGCAGAAAACAGCTTCTTGAGAATTTGGAATACATTGTTGCAACAGCAAACAAAGAAACGCAGGCAAGACAGCTCGGGCAGGGAAGTTTATTTGACGGCTTGCAAAACGATGAAAGCTTTGCTGCTCCTCAATTTCAGCTTACAGGAAGCGACGAAGAATTTGACGACAAACAAATTCAAATTTTCGAGAAAGAATTTTTAGGATTTTATGTAACCAGCCACCCGCTTTCAAGCATCAGAGACAGGCTTCCTTTTTTGATGACTCACAAAATTTCAGAAATCACAGAAGTTCCCAACAACAAAATGATAACAATTTGCGGGCTTATAACTTCTGTTAAACAAATTCCTACAAAAAAAGACCCGACAAAATTTATCAAATTTGCAACAATAGAGGATTTGACCGGAAAAATTGAAATTGTTTGTTTTAATAAAATTTTGCAGGAATACGATGAATTTTTACAGGCGGAACAAAAAGTTATAATCTCAGGCAAAGTTCAAAGAAGAGAAGAAGACACCCCAAACATAATTGTAGAAACGGTTAAACCTGTTGAAAATTCAAATATTTTCACACTTGAACTTTTGGAAGAAATTTCTTATGAAGAACTTGTTGCGCTCAAAGATATTCTTGTTGCAAATAATGGCTCAGACCCCGTTGTAATAAAAATTCCAAACGAAGGCGATAATTCAAGAATTCTTGCTTCATCACTTTTTTGGGTTAATTCTTCAAACGATTTGACAAGCGCGATTAAAAAACAATTTCCTAAAAAAGTTGCCGTTTATGTAAAATCACTTGATGAAGATTAATTTTACTTGTTTTCAATTATTAAATTCATAAATTCAATGTCGTCGTAATCCACATAAGCAGTCTGCATCAAATTTCTGCCTGTTTTTATGGTAACTTCGTTCATCATATTTTGTCTTATTAAACTGCTTGGAAGTTTAATTTTTTGTCCGTCGCCGTTAAGCTGAATTTCTGCAATTTTATTCCCGTTGAAATAAATTTCAGGCGGACTTGCATAAGAGTTGGTAATTTTATTCTGCCCCATAGATTTTGCAAGTTTAGTGTCAATGCCTATAATAGAGCCAATTACAAGAAAAGTGGAAGACCCCTGAGGAACAGATGACAACTTAAATTTTTTAGAATAAAAAGGTCCAACAGAGTTTACCCTAAATTCTCTTGCATTTGCAGACGCATCGGAAAAATTATTGTCCCCCAGGTGAAACATTTCCGTATCAATTACAATATCCCGCGGAGTAGATTTTTCTATCCCCAAAACAATGGCTTGAGCATTGTTATTTTTATCAAGTGTAACAGAAAATGGCTTGTAGCCCTCTTTTTCAACCGACATAACAGTTTGTCCATCAACTTTTGCCCCCAGCTGAAACCGCCCCTGCTCATCCGTGTAGGTCTGATAATTGCTTTGCGGCACAACAATTTTTGCTTTACCTATGGGTTTATTGGTTTTTGAATCAATAATCCTGTTTATACCGTCTGCACCTTTGACAACAACTTTATTCTGCATACTTTCTGAAAAAGCAGGAAGTGATGCGAATAACATAAAAAACACCGTCAACAAAATTAAATTCTCAAACATAATAAATCCTCATCTTGTTTTTTTACATAATTAAGCGATTTGAAAGAATAATTAAACCGCTTTGAAAATATATTTAAGGATATTTTAAAAAAAGTAAAAATAATATTTGAAATTTGAAGTGTTTTTGATATGATAAACTTACTAAACGTACGCCGAAGTGGCGAAATGGTAGACGCAGTGGACTCAAAATCCACCGAGCTCAACCCTCGTGCCGGTTCGAGTCCGGCCTTCGGCAAATACACAAACAGACCTCCCGGTTGGGAGGTCTGTTTGTGTTCTGCAAAGGCACGTCCGCTCGCCGAAGCATTTGACATAACAAATGCTCGGTTCTCCCCTCTCAACTAAACTGACATTTAGTCAGTTTAGTTTCGGCAGAGTGGCCTTCGGCATTTAAATAAAATAAAACTATTCAACTTATCGACTGTTCGACTTTTCAACTCGTTTACCCCCAAATATTTTGTTTTGTAAAATTTTTGTGTCCAAAACAGCCTTTACTAGCAACTTTTTTTTTGTTTAAATGTTAATACAGAGGATACAAGAAATTCCAAAATATACAATTTTGAGAATTTCTTGTATCCGACCTGAAGAAGGCAACCGCCAAGCATAGCCTTGGTAGAAGGGTAGCTTGGCGGTTGCTGGACTAGGGAGGTGCGAGAAAAATTTTTAATTTTTCCGCATCCTCAGGTGTGATTACTAAAAGTTTCTGCCAATACATTTTAAAGGAGAGTAATAAATGATTGATTTTCAAAATGCCACACAGGTTCAAAACATTCAAACTCCACCTGCAATACAGCAGCAAGTAGAAGTTAAAACACCTGATACGACAAATCTTTTAACGCAATACAAAAACGATGTGCCTGCATGGGCATACAGAGGAGCAGCTTTTATGGAAAACAAAAATTTAAACGTTCAGGTTGCAAACCTGAATTTAGAACAATACAAAGAACCCGCAAAAATTGCAGTTGAAGATATTTCTTCAAGAGCGGGAAAACCAGGGCAATTCTTAAACTGGATTGATGTTTTGCCTAAAACAGAATTACAAAGCCTTGATTCTATATATGACACCGCAAACAAAGCTAAACAAGGCGGCTTTACAGATTTAGCCGTTATCGGCATCGGCGGCTCTCGCCACACCAACGAAGCCATGATGAAAATGCTTGGAAAAGACCCTCACGTTCATTTTTACTCAGGCATTGACCCTGACAGTTTCAAAAGATTTGCCGATTCTTTGGATTTAGATAAAACAAAATTTCTTATAGTTTCAAAATCCGGCGGAACTCTTGAGACAACTGTCGGATACGAAAGTGCAAGAAAATTAATGCAAGAACATCTTAAAAAAGAAGATGTTTCCGATAGATTTATCGCAATGACAGACGCCTCAGCTGAAAAAAGCAAACTTAGACAAGCAGTTGACAGGGGAGAATTTTCAGCATCAGGACTTGTTCACGATGATGTGGGCGGAAGATTTTCAATATTTGATGATGCCACAATTTTCACTATGGCTTATGCAGGCGTGAGCAAAGAAGATTCCAAAAAAATGCTTGAAGCCTCACTTACCGCTCAAAAAGAATTTTTAAACCCCGACATAAACAAAAACGAAGCACTAAAACTTGCGGCATTCAACGCTGATGCAAAATCAAACGGAAGAAATAAACACTTTGTCGAATACTTCGGTGATGCTTTTGCAGGAGCCACTTTATGGGAAAAACAGATGAAAAACGAATCTTTGAAATCAAAAATTTCAACCGACACAAACATAGGACCAGGGTACCTGCACTATAACGCAGAATCTGACCTGGACCCTAATAACAAAGATTCTTTCTATACTTTCATCTACGTTAAACCTCAAGACAAAAAAACAGAAGCACTTCTAAACGGTGCGATGACAGCTTATTCGGCACAGCATCCTGTTTCAAAAATTGAGTTTAAAGACCTGTCGCCTGAGACAATCGCAAGATTTATTGAACTTAAACATTTTGAAACTCTTTACACAGGCAATATGCTAAGACAAAAAGCAGGCGAAAAAACACCTGAAGGTTCTGCAATGGCAGAAGTTCTTCAGCCTAACGTAGAAATCTACAAAAAAGAAGTTAAAAAGGTCTTAGAACCTAAATAATTTATTTAAAAATACAA
>DAOQAU010000068.1:0-7131 GCA_035354275.1 Candidatus Gastranaerophilaceae bacterium | reverse complement strand
TAAATAAAAATATTTATATTAAAATTCTACAACAACTGCTTCAGCATTTTTTCCAACGCCTCGATTAAATCAAAACGAGGCTGAATTAAAATTTTATGTTCAATTATTTCTGCTGCCTCTTTAACGGAAATCCCTTTTTCTTTAATCATATAAAGGGCTCCCATATAAAAAGGCTCGTCCTTTGCCCTAAAAGAATGCAATAAAACCGGACCTTTTGCTTCTTTCATTTTATTAACAATTCCACGATAACAAGCTTTGATATTTTTAGGATCTGCTATATCGTCCAAACCTAAATACTTGAGCCCCAAATTTTTTGCAAATTTTTTTGTTCCCATTATTTTATCATAATCAAAATCGATAACCGTAGCCTTTTTATTTGCAAGAAAAATCATGTCGTTATCGCTCATTGGCCATGCCCCTACAAAAAAATCCCTGCTTTTATCTACACAGGCATAATCATACGTTTTTGATTCTAAAAACGAACTAAAATCACTTGAGCCAATATCGCTGGACGTAAAGCTGACATTTCGATTAAGCCTGCTTTTATCGATTTTGGAACTAAATGCTATACTGTTAAAACCTATAGGTGAAATCATTTTTACCTTAAAAAGAGTTTTGCTATTATGTAATTAATAATGACCCTAAAAAAAATAATTGCTAAAAACCCACCTTATTGTAAAGAAGTGTATCATTTTATATTAAAACACTAAAGTTTTACCTCAAAAACCCGAAATTACTGCCATAGGATAAAGTATCGAAATTTAAGGAGAAAATAAAATGTATCCCAGTTATACTTGGCCAGGTGCTTGCAGTATCAGTGGCGAATTAAAATTATTACTTAAAAAAATCAAAGAATTTATCGATTCTTTGACAAAAAGAATTAATAAAATCTAGCCCCGTTGGTAAATAGCTGAAAGAGCAGATGAAAAAGCCTCGATTTTTGGGAAAATCGAGGCTTTTTCATCTGCGACCTTAGAAGTGTGAAAACCTTGCCGACTGCGGGTTAGCCGGCGGTAAGGTTTGAAACCGGACATCAGATTTTAAGGAAAAAAGTTCTTTTTTTCCTTAAAATCGAAAGATAAAGCGGCGGATTTTCGTTTCACGAAAATCCGCCGCTTTATCTTATCTTAATTCTTAATTATATCTTCTTAAATATCAAAGAAGCATTATGCCCGCCAAACCCGAATGAATTTGTCAAAGCTGCACTAACTTCTTTTTTTCTTGTTTTATGAGGAACATAATCAAGATTAGCAACTTCTTCATCTTGATTATCAAGATTAATGGTAGGTGGCACAACTCCTTCATTTATTGCTTTTATACAAACAATGCTCTCTGCCGCACCTGTTGCTCCGAGCATATGACCGTGCATACTTTTTGTTGAACTTACAAGAAGATTTTTATTTACATCAAGGTCACCAAAGACTTTTGCAATGGCATGGGATTCAGCGGCATCGCCCAATCCTGTACTTGTTCCATGAGAATTTATATATTGTATTTCTTCGGGTTTAAGATTTGCATCTTTAAGCGCAAATTCCATTGCTTTTTGCGCACCTGTACCTTCAGGATCAGGAGCTACAATATCATAAGCATCGGCTGTTTGACCATAGCCTACTATTTCTGCATAAATTTTAGCACCTCTTGCTTTGGCATGCTCATACTCTTCCATTATCAAAACACCGGCTCCTTCTGCCATAACAAAACCGTCTCTGTCTTTGTCATAAGGTCTTGAAGCCCTTTGAGGCTCGTCGTTTCTTCTTGAAAGTGTTCTTGCACTTGTAAAAGCACCTATTCCAAGATTACAAATTGTAGCTTCACAACCGCCTGCAAGTATTACATCAGCATCTCCGTATTGTATAGATCTGAATGCGTCTCCTATAGAATGTGAGCCTGTTGCACAAGCTGATACAACGGCTTTGTTTACACCTTTATAGCCGTATTTCATTGACACTCTGCCTGAGCTCATATCAACAATTAACATAGGGATTGTAAAAGGCGAACATTTTGTAGGTCCTCTTTCAATCATAGCTATGTGGTTTTTTTCAAAGGTATGAAACCCGCCTGCTGCAGAACTTACCATAACTCCGTATCTGTAAGGATCAAAGTCTATAATCTTATCCAACCCTGCATCTTTGATTGCTTCATCTGAGGCAACAAGTGCAAATTGGGTAAAGCGATCCATTTTTTTTGCTTCCTTGGGATCCATGTAATCTTCGGGATTAAAATCAAGGACTTGTCCTGCAATCTTTACATGATGCTTTTCTAAATCCATGCCCTGAATTGTTCTTATAGCACTTTTGCCTTCTAAAAGGCTTTTCCAAAAAATATCAGTACCCACACCAAAAGGTGACACCATCCCGATACCTGTTATTACTACTCTTTTTTTATCCATAAGTTTTTACCTTTTTACTAGTTTGATAAAAATAAACATATAACAAGGAGGGGATTTCTCCCTTAATTAAGAGAACTTAAAGCCCCTCTCTTGTTACAGCTTAACCTTAAAATCGATTACGAATGAGAATCGATATAGTTTACAGCATCTTGAACTGTTTGAATTTTTTCAGCTTCTTCGTCAGGAATTTCGCATCCGAACTCTTCTTCAAAAGCCATTACCAACTCAACAGTATCCAATGAATCTGCACCTAAATCGCCCGTAAAGCTTGCTTCAGGAGTTACGAGTGCTTCATCAACGCTCAACTGTTCAACTACTACTTTTTTAACTTTTTCTAATGTGCTCATTTTCTTTCCCTTTTCTTTGTGTTTCTCTTAACTATCCATAAAAATTATACCGATTAAAGAATTTTTTGCAAGAAATTAACATAAAAAAATGCTTATTGTTAAGTTCTTTGAATTTTTGGTCAAATGACCAATCCACCGTCAACTTGTAGAACTTGACCCGTGATGTAAGTAGCGTCCATAGCCAAAAACTTAACTGCGGCGGCTATATCTTCAACTTCACCAAGCCTTCTGAGCGGAATATGTTCTTCTATTCCGTCCAATTTAAGCTCTCTGGTCATTGCGGTATTAATAAATCCAGGCGCAACAGCGTTCACACGGATGTTTCTTGAACCCAATTCTTTTGCCATTGACCTTGTAAGCCCTATTAAACCTGCTTTTGCAGCTGAATAATTAGGTTGACCGGCATTTCCGTAAACTCCTGCTATACTTGCCATGTTTATGATAGAACCAAAACGCTGTTTCATCATAACTTTAACAACAGGTGTTGAAACATAAAACGCACTGTTTAAATTTGTGTTAATAACAGCAAGCCAATTTTCCTGAGTCATTCTCACAAGCAAATTGTCGCGAGTAATTCCTGCATTATTGACAAGAACATCAATCCTTCCGAATTTTTCAACGATTTTTTCTACCCCTTTTTCAATTGCTTCTTTGTCTGTAACATCAAACATAACAACCATTGTATCAACGCCAAAAGCTCTTAATTCTTTTGCTGTTTCATTTGCCGTCTCTTCGTTTGTGCCTAACGCAATGTCGTTTACCACAATATCATAACCGTTTTTTGCAAGCTCGATTGCACAAGCTTTTCCTATCCCTCTTGCCGCACCGGTTATAAGTGCCACTTTTTTTTCTGACATCTCTTTTTCTCCTTTATTTATTTAACTCTTCGACGCAAGTATCTAGTGATACTTTATCATAAACATTGTAAGTTCCAACTTCAGGTGCTATTTTTTTATTAAGCCCTGCCAAAACTTTTCCCGGTCCTATTTCTATAAATGTATCAACCCCTTCTTTTATCATTTTTTGAATGGTTTGAGTCCAATACACGCTTGAATACATTTGTTTTGGCATTTTTAATTTAAAATCTTCGGCATTTGTGGTAATCTCAGCATCAACATTGGTTAAAACAGGTATTTTTGCTTGGTTTAATACATAATCATCCAGGTAAACCGAAAATTTTTCGCCTGCATTTTTAACAAGCTCGGAATGAAAACCTCCTGAAACCGCAAGAGGAATAACCCTTTTAGCACCTGCCAGCATTAAAAGTTCGGATGCTTTTTTAACCCCTTCGACAGAACCTGTTATTACTATCTGATCGGGCGAATTGTAATTTGCAACCGCCACATAGCCTTCATCAGAGGCTTTTTGAAGACAGTCAATCAAAACATCTTCATTTGCACCCAAAACCGCAGCCATTGTCCCGCCTTTTACTCCATTCATAAACTCGGCTCTTTTTTGAATAAGTTTAAAAGCTGTTTCAAGGTCAAAAACCCCTGCCTCATAAAGTGCCCCATATTCGCCCAAACTGTGTCCCGCAACAAGCTCCGGCTTGATATTTAATTTTGATTTCAAAGCTTCCAATGCAGCAATTGAAGTAGTTAAAATTGCAGGCTGGGTGTTTATTGTTTGTTTTAAATCTTCATCCGGTCCTTCAAAACATATTTTTTTAATGTCTTTGCCCAAAACTTCATTTGCCTTGTCAAAAACATGCCTTGCCTGTTCAAAATTATCGTATAAATCTTTTCCCATCCCGACAGATTGCGAGCCTTGCCCTGGGAATATGAACGCTATCTTTTTTGTCATGATACATTCCTTTTATATCTTTTAGCTGAATAGATGAACAGGTGAATGGCTTAAAAGTTAAATTTAACTATTCACCCATTAAGCCTTTCAACTAACAAATTCCTTTTCTGAGTCTTACGATAGCAACACCCCAGGTCATGCCTGCACCGAATCCGCAAAGAATTGCCGTACATGGAAGCTTTATCTTCCCGTGTTCAACGCCTTCTGCAAGCGCAATCGGAACAGAGGCGGCTGAAGTGTTACCGTAGTATTTGATATTAGAAATAACTTTTTCGTCACTGTAGCCTAGTCTTTGTTGAACTGCTTCTATAATTCTTTGATTTGCCTGATGAGGAATAAAGTAATCAACATCTTCTGCTTTCATATTTGCCATTTCCAAACATTTGTCAATATATTCCGGAACAATTCTAACAGCAAATTTATACACTTCGCGTCCATTCATTTTTACATGAGAAGGTTTTTCCTCGCAAGGCGTAACCAAAGGACAATTCTGCCCTGTAAAAGGAAGTGTTATATATTCTCCGATTGAACCGTCTGCTTTAATATCTATTGCCAGAAGATCGTTTATACCGTCTTCGGCTTCTGTTACAACCATTGCGCCTGCACCGTCACCAAAAAGAATTGAAACACTTCTGTCTGTCCAATCACAAAATCTTGAATTATTATCTGTTGCTACAATTAGAATTTTCTTATGAATGCCTGCTCCTATAAAGGCTCTTGCCATTTCCATGGTATAAATAAGCCCTGAACATGCTGCCGTAACATCAAATGCAGGAATTTCTTTAACTCCTAATTTGGCTTGGATTCTGCATGCCATTGCAGGGTATAAATCAGCCGGTGCAGATGATGCTGCAATAATCATATCAATTTCTTCGGGCTTAATGTTTGCCTTCTTAAGAGCGTTTTTTGCCGCCTCATAGCCCAAATCTATTGCATTTTCTTCACCGGATACCACACGACGTTCTTTTATACCGGTTCTTGTATAAATCCACTCGTCCGATGTATCATATAATTTTGTCAAATCATCATTTGTTATAACCGTTTCAGGCACACAATAACCTACTCCGGCAATTTTCAACGGAATTAATTGTCTTGTCATTTTCCACCTCTCGTATTTTAATATAAAGGCTATTCGCCCAAGAATTCTGATATTTTTTTATTTACGCCTGTTTCAACAGCTTCTTTTGCAACTCTAACCGCGTTTTTAATCGCATAGGCTTTAGAACTTCCGTGTGAGATTACGGTAATTCCTTTAACCCCCAAGAGCAAAGCTCCGCCGAATTCTTCGTAATTGATTTTTTTGTAAATCCTTTTCATAAAAGGTTTTGCAATCAACCCTGCGATTCTTGCAAGCGGATCTGTCTTAAATTCCTGTTTGAGCATTCTGAAAAGCATTGAAGATGTTCCTTCGGTAATTTTTAATGCCACATTTCCGACAAAACCGTCGCAAACCACTACATTGCAAACACCTGAGAAAATTTCTCTGCCTTCAATGTTACCTATAAAGTTAATTTTATCTTGATTTTCTTCCAATAATTTGTAAGTTGCCTGAGCAAGTTCGTTTCCTTTTCCTGCCTCTTCACCGATGTTCAAAACGCCTACTCTGGGATTTTCAATATTTAGTACGTTTTTTGAAAAAGTTGTTCCCATAACCGCAAACTGAAATAACATTTCAGGCGAGCAGTTACTGTTTGCACCTGCATCTATAACAACAATAGGATCTTTCATTGTAGGAAGAGTTATTGCAATAGCCGGTCTGTCAATTCCGGGAATTCTTCCCAGTCCGAACAAACTTGAAGCCATAGCAGCACCTGTTGAACCTGCTGCCACTATTGCCTCTGAACTTCCTGTAGCTACAGCATCAACCGCCAAAACTATTGAAGATTTTTTCTTCTTTCTTATTGCCTGACCGGGTGCTTCGCCCATTTCAATGACTTCTGTAGCCGGTGTAATTTTGATATCAAGTTTACTGACATCAACCCTTATTTTTTTATTTTTAAATCCGCCAGCAGTTGAAACAATTCCTTCTCTGCTTATTTTATCAATTTCATATTCAATCTGGTCTTGCTTTCCGACCAATTCTATTGCGACACCATAATCTGAAGCAGCCCAAATAGCACCTGCTACTATTTCACGAGGTGCATGGTCGCCGCCCATTGCATCTATAGCTATTCTTGTCATATTTCCCCTCTTTTTTAAGTGAATAGTAAATTGTAAATAGTAAATAGAATTTATTCACTATTTACCTATTCGCCCTTAGGTTCTTCCTCTTTTATTTGCTCAACAACCTCAACTGATTTTTCTTCAATTATTTCTTCAGCTTTTTCTTCAGCTTTTTTAGGTTTCGGTTCTGCTTTTTTAACTGCTTTTTTTACAGATTTTTTAGGCTCGAGTTTTGATTCTGAATAATCCGATGACTTAATGCTTACCGCTTTGCCTTTATAATATCCGCAAGCCGCACAAACCGTGTGTGTCAAAACAGGTTCACCGCATTTTGAACATTTTGTTATTTCGGGTTTTGTCGCTTTCCAGTTTGCTCTTCTATGTCCTTGAGCCGAATGCCCCGTTCTTTTCTTTGGTACTGCCATTTTC
>DAOQAU010000067.1:3578-7578 GCA_035354275.1 Candidatus Gastranaerophilaceae bacterium | reverse complement strand
TATTATATTTTCTCGCTTTATTCCTTTTGAGATTGCAAAATCAATTTTTTCTTTTAAAGACAAAAATATTTCATCCATTAAACTCTCATAACAAGGGTTTTGCTGCATAGTTTCAGGCGTGCCTTTTGAATGCTGAATTACAATCGGAACATCAAAATTTGCTACTATTTGCGCCAAATTTTTATCAAATTCAAGCCCTGATACATCGTTAATCATATCGGCACCTGCTTCAAGGCACTTTTTTGCGACATTTGCGCTTCTTGTATCAATGCTTACGGGTGTTTGAATTTTTTCTTCTTTTATAAATTCTAAAATGGGCAAAAGCTTTTCAAGCTGATTGTCTTCGGGTGTCGGCGATGAAAAAGGCTTTGTGGTTTCTGCGCCAAGCTCTATTATATCTGCACCGTCTTTGATTAATTTCAAAATATGCTCTTTTGCCTTGCCAAGTTCAAAAAAATCGCCGCCGTCTGAAAAAGAATCTTTTGTAATATTTACCACGCCTATAAGATATGGTCTTGTGAAGTCAAAAACCTTTTCTTTAAGCTTTATCGGGGTTAATTTTGATTTAAGGTTACCTTCGATTAAATCTGCAAGCTTAGGAAGCTTAAACGGTTGTTTTTTGAGTTTTTGTGCTATTTTTTTAAGCTGGGAAAAGCTTCCGCCCAAAATGCAGTTTGTTTTGTCGATTTTTGCGGTTATTGATTCTCTGTGAAGTGCACAGTCCGCACCTACAGAAATTGCGGTTTGTTTTAAAATATTTGCTTGCGGAAGGGTTAAGTTAAATATTTTTATGTTTTTATATTGAAATTTGTCAACGGCAGCGTGCAAATAAGACTTGTCAAAGCCTATTTTTTCAAGTTCTTTTTCTAAATTCGCATTTTTAATTTCTTTTAAAATAAATTCGTCCATAGAGTTAATTATAACATGCTCATTGAATAGCTGATTTAAAGTCAGTATTTTTTATTTTTTTCTTTTGGTTCGGTTTCTTTTCCTTTTTTATTTTGACCCCCTCGCCCCTTGAGGGAGAGGATGCTTTTCAATGCGAGCAGAAACCTGCGAGTATTAGAAAAGCAGGTGAGGGGTCCATGCGGAAGATGTGCGCTTTTTACCCCTCACCCATTTTTCAAGTGTTCGTTCCTCGCACAGAAAAATTTCCCTCTCCCTCAAGGGGCGAGGGGAAGGGAACTAACATAAATAATATATGGCTCAATACATAAAAAAGAGGGGAACTTGCCATAGTCATCAAGTCCGCCCTCTCAGTTTTTATATTAAATTAACTAAGCGTTAGTATCAAAAAGTTTTCCGCTAACATTTACAGTTGTTGCAAGATTTACCGCCAAAGCACCTACTGCAGCAAACCCGCCGACAAGTGCGCCGACTCTTCCTACTATTTTGCTTTTAGCAACTTTTGCTACAGGCTTTAAGAGTTTATAATTCCCTAAAGATTCAATAGCACCTTTAAATGTTACACTAAATCTATTTGAAAGCCTTGAAAAAGCGTTACTTTTTTTCAACACAACCTCGGCTCCGTTTAAAACAGTATCGGCTTTTTGAGCGGCTTTTTTAGGCAGGATTTTAGTCAATTTTTTGCCGTTAGCTATTATTGCGGCACTTCCTCCGCCCACAGCACCTTGTGCGATTTCATCACCCGAAAAACTATCTTTTGAAGCTTTTTTATTTCCAAATGTTATTGATTGTACTTTGTTGATGTTCATATTAAGCTGCCTCGTCCACTGCATTTGCAATATCTACACCTTCCATAGCGGTTGCAAAACCTGTTGAAACAGCAATGGTTTCATATGCGGTATTTTTAATCTGAGTGCCTGTAGGCATATTTTCTTTTGCTTTAACTGTCATTCCTTTTGAAAAGTCCCAAACTTTTGCGGATTTGTTTTTTACAAAAGAAAGACTGTTTGAAACAGCTTTTATAATTTTTGAAGAAACTTTGTTATTAACAGCACGGGATTTTTTAATTGAATCCATAACGTACATGCTTTTTAAGGCTACAGTGTCAAAAATATTTGAAATTTTATTAACAAACTTTAAGTTTTTAATGGATTTAAAACCTTTAGCAATTAAAGGCATAACTTTTTCTTTACCGAAGTTTAAAACACTAGTTGCAAGACTTTTTGATTTTGTTGCAACTTTATCTTTGGCAAAACCGGAAACACTTGATATAATTTTTTGAGTTTTTTCGGCGTTAACCATTTTTACTGCTTGTTTTTCAACTATCTGTAAGCCCCATTTTGAGGTTTTATAACCGATTAAACCTGTTAAAACCAAGAAACCGGCTTTACCTATTTTAGAAAGAAGCCCTGATGTTTCGTTGCTTAAATTTTGATATTCTGCACGCATGCTTTCAAATTCTGCGGTGTCAGGACGCTCGCCTTTAAAGCTTGGCTTTGCAGGTGCAGGTGCCGGCACAGGTGTTTGAGGCACATTTGGAGGGGTTGCACTTGTTGTGGGTTCTACTCTAATCATATTTTTTACTCCATAAATTAATATTTCTTACCTTAATTTAAAAACCCTAAAAAATTTTTTTGCTACATGAAATTACTTTTGTTACAATTATTTACACTATAATTTCTCATGGCATATTATTGCATATTTTAACACAAATGTAAACACTTTAACATGCCATAAAAATGTTAAGAATTTTTAAAAATAATTACCCTTTTTGAAAATTTCAGGCAAAAATTTTTTCTTTTCGGTTTTAACAAAATGTGTAACTCCAAAGGGGTTGAAATTTACAAAAAATGCGTTATCATAAGTAATAGCCCCCCTTAAGTCTTGTGCAGACAACAACGAAAGGTAAAAATCATGGATAGAATGTTTATAAAAGAAGTCAGCGAATTTACAGAAACAGACGAAAATAACAATATAATCCGTAAATCGAAGCTTGTTATTTCAAATGACGGTGTTGAAACAGAAATTATTCTTGAAGGCAACGGCAAAATCAAAGTTACTACAGCCGTGTAGCTTCTTCCAATTTTTGGCTTTCTTTTAGTGAAAAGTTGAATTTAAACAAATAAAACAATCCTATGGCCGAGAGTATTACCATTAGGATTCCCTGATGTACTGTTGAAACGGCAAGTGCTGTTGACTTGTCTATGCCGTAGAGCCCCAATGCCAAAATATAGGCATATTGATAAGGTCCTAAAAATACAGAAGTTGAAGGAATCATTGTTGAAAAAGAGATTAAGCTTATTACAAAAAGTGCCGCCGAAAACCCAAGTGTTAAATTAAAGCTGTTTATTATTAAAAAAGCTACATAACATTCTATAAACCAAATTAAAAAACTCATTACAAAAGCTTGAAAAACACATTTGGGACTATTCAAGACTTCAAATCCTTCTACAAAGGAGTTTGCGTGTTTATTTATTTTTTGGATAAATTTTTCAAGACCTCCGGATAAGAATTCGGGTAGTTTTTGGCAGAATAAAATCAATTTTGAACATATAAAATCAATTTTATTGAATTTAAAAATCAGATAAAAAATAATAAAACTTCCCACAAATATCGCCCCTATAAGATAAGATAAATTAAGCATCCAAGGGGTTTTTGAATATAAAAGTACAGCACAAAACAGAATTGAAAAAACACAAATTCCGTCTAATGTCCTCTCCAAAATTATTGAGCCGAAAATTTTCATCTTCTTTTCTTCCTGTTTATCTCCCAGATAATAAGCCCGATAAATATCTCCCGCGCGTGCGGGAAGATAAATATTGAGCATGCTTCCGACTGTAAAAACTGTTCCTAAATTGTAAGCGCAATATTTGGGATTATTTAAAAGCAGATTTTTCCAGCGAATTCCCCTTAAATAAAGGGTTAAAATATAAACCGGAACAATAGTCCATAAATTTTTTAAATTAAAAGTTTTGAATGTTTGCAACAGTTTTGACCAGTCGATTTTGTAAAAAATCAGCCCCAAAAGCAACAAACTTATAAATAATGCAAAAATCTTCCTCTTTTTCATATTTTAAATTTAACATAAAAGGAG
>DAOQAU010000067.1:0-3478 GCA_035354275.1 Candidatus Gastranaerophilaceae bacterium | reverse complement strand
CCCATGCCTGCCATAGCAGACATATCAGGCATTGCCGGTTTGTCTTCTTGGATTTCCACAACCGCCGCTTCTGTTGTCAACAGCATTGAAGCAACCGATGCCGCATTTTCCAACGCAGAGCGTGTAACCTTTGCAGGGTCAACGATTCCTGCTTTAATCATGTCGGTAAATTCGTTTTTCAAAGCATCGTAACCGAAAGCGTCTTTTTCGGCTCTCACTTTGTCTATTACAACATCGCTTTTTGCGCCTGCGTTATTTGCTATCAGTTTTAAAGGAACATCAAGTGCTGATAACAGGATTTTGAATCCGATTTTTTCATCGTCTGTTGAAAATTTAATATTTGGCAATTTGCTTTCAAGTTCTTGTTGAACTCTCACAAGTGCAACTCCGCCGCCTGGGACTATGCCTTCTTCGTTAGCCGCGCGTGTCGCATTGAGTGCGTCTTCTATTCTTAATTTTCTTTCTTTTAATTCAACTTCAGAAGCCGCGCCCACTTCGATAACCGCAACGCCGCCTGTTAATTTTGCCATACGTTCTTGAAGTTTTTCTTTGTCGTAATCGGAATCTGAAGCATCTATTTGTTTTTTGATTAATTTAATACGTTCTTCAACCGCTTTTTTTGTTTCATCGCCTACTACTATAGTTGTTTCGTCTTTTGTAACGGTAACTCTTTTTGCAAGTCCCATCATTTGAGTTGTAACGTTTTCAAGTTTAATTCCGAGTTCTTCTGTGAATAATTGACCGCCTGTTAAGATTGCAATATCTTCAAGCATGTCTTTTCTTCTGTCGCCAAATCCCGGGGCTTTAACCGCAACAGCTCTTAAAACTTTTCTCATTGTGTTTACAACAAGGGTTGCAAGTGCTTCGCCTTCAACGTCTTCTGCGATTAAAAGCAGTGAGCGTCCGTCTCTTGCAACCTGCTCCAACACGGGAACAAGGTCTGCGATAAGATTAATTTTCTTGTTAACGCAAAGAACGTAAGCATCTTCCAAAACAGATTCCATGCGCTCTGCATCGGTTACAAAGTAAGGCGAAATGTAGCCTTTGTCAAACTGCATACCTTCTACGACTTTTAAATTTGTACCGAAAGATTTAGATTCTTCTACCGTGATAACGCCATCGTGTCCGACTTTATCCATTGCTTCTGCGATAAGTTCACCTATTTCACTTGCGTTACCTGCAGAAATTGTAGCAACTTGTGCAGTTTCTTCTTTGGTACTTACAGATTTTGACATTGATTTAATTTTTTCTACAGAAAGTTCAACCGCTTTGTCAATTCCGCGTTTCATGCACATAGGATTTGATCCTGCGGTAAGATTTTTCAAGCCTTCTTTAACGATAGCTTGAGCCAAAACACTCGCTGTTGTTGTTCCGTCCCCTGCAACATCATTTGTTTTTGAAGAAACTTCTTTTAAAAGTTGGGCACCTGCATTTTCAAGCCCGTCTTTAAGTTCGATTTCTTTTGCAATGGTAACACCGTCATTAACAATTTGAGGTGCACCGAATTTTTTTTCTAATATTACATTGCGGCCTTTTGGTCCCAATGTTACTTTCACAGCATCTGCAACCGCATCAATACCTTTTAACAGGCTTTTGCGCGCGTCTTCTTGAAATACGATTTTCTTTGCCATTTTTATTTCTCCTTTTAATTAAGTAAATGGTAAATAGGAAATAGTGAATAGAAAAATTTTTCGTTTCATCCTTTTTACTATTTACTTTTTGCTATTTACTACTCTAAAATTCCCAAAGCATCTTTCACCGAAAGAATTTTGTAAGTTTCGTTTTCTATTTTTACATCGGTTCCGGAATATTTTGCGTATAAAATAACCTCCCCGATTTTTACATCCATAGGCTCTCTTTGTCCGTTATCAAGTATTTTACCCGGGCCTACGGCAATAATTTCGCCTTTTTGCGGTTTTTCTTTGGCGTTATCGGGAATAAAAATTCCTCCTGATGTCTGCTCGTTATCTTCAATAACTTTAATGACTATTCTGTCTGAAAGCGGTTTAATCTTTGACATAGTTTCCCTCCTTCTTTTGTAATACAACCTGTCAATTCTATTTATACCCCGAAATTTTTCTATAAAATACATTTTTAATGAAAAATTAATAATTGAAGTTAAATTATTAAAAAAAAATAAATTTAACTTGTTTATGTTCCTTGTTAAACTATAATATTAAATAGTTTGTCATTGCGAAGCTTTTGAAAAAAGCTGAAGCAATCCAAAAAAGTTTATATTTTAGATTGCCGCGTCGAGGCTTTGCCTCTCCTCGCAATGACGCTCGGCAGGGAGAAATTAAAATGAAACACAAACACAGAAAAGAACACGAAGAAAATCAAGCCGACAATCCTTTTGCTGAAGAAACGGCGGAAGAAAGATTCGAAGATGCGAAGATGCGAAGAAGCGAAGGAGAACAAGAAAACAGCCACGCATCCACGCATCAACTCCTTCAAGCATCCGATAAACTTCAGCAGGATTTTGACAACTTAAATAATCAATATTTAAGATTGGCGGCAGATTTTGACAATTACAGAAAAAGGCAGGCACAGGAGCGCGAAACTTTAATAAAATACGGTGCAGAAGATGCGATGAAAAAATTAATCGAGGTTTTGGACAATTTTGACAGAGCAAAGCAATCGATAGACAACACCGATGATGTAAATCAGGTTAAAGAAAGTTTTTATGTGCTTTATAATCAAATGTTTGACAATCTTTCAAAATTGGGACTTGAAGTTATAGAGGCGCAAGGCAAGGAATTTGATCCCAATCTTCACGAGGCTGTTATGCAAACTCCCACAAACGATCACGAAGAAAACCATGTTATAATGGAGTTACAAAAAGGGTATAAACTGGGAGATAAAGTTCTAAGACCGGCACTGGTTAATGTAGCGACCGGGGAGTAAATAGGAAATAGGAAATAGTGAATAGAAAAATTTTTATATTTCACTCCTTACTTCTATTTACAATTTACTATTTACCATTTACTAAAATATATAATGAAGGAATTTAAAATAAAATGGACTATTACGAAATACTGGGAGTATCTAAAAACGCTGAAAAAGATGAAATAAAGGCGGCATTCAGGAAAAAAGCAAGAGAATATCATCCCGATGTAAATAAAGCACACGATGCCGAACAAAAATTTAAAGAATTGGGAAAAGCCTACGAAACATTAATGGATGATGATAAACGCTCGCTTTATGACAGATACGGCGAAGACGGGCTTAAAAACGCAGGATTCGGCTCAGAAGGACCGTTTGCAGGCGGATTTGGGGATTTAAACGACATATTTAACTCCTTTTTCGGCGGTTTTGGATTTTCACAAGGATATTCCGATCCCAATGCGCCTCAAAGAGGCGATGATTTAAGAGTTGACATTGAATTGACCTTTGAAGAAGCGGTTTTTGGAATTACAAAAGAAATTAAAATTGACCATCTTGAAATCTGCGGAGAATGTAAAGGAACAGGAGCAGAGCC
>DAOQAU010000066.1:0-7640 GCA_035354275.1 Candidatus Gastranaerophilaceae bacterium | reverse complement strand
TACTCAGGGCTGAGGGCTGGCGAGTAAATCACAAAAGAGTTGAAAGAATTTGGCGGAAAGAAGGGCTAAGAGTCCCGCAAAAACAAAAGAAGCGCGGAAGGCTGTACTTTAATGACGGCTCTTGCATCAGGCTCAGACCTTTGCATAAAAACCATGTTTGGAGTTACGATTTCGTGCAAGATAAATTATACAACGGCAAGAAAATCAGAATGTTGACGATATTGGATGAATTTACGAGAAAATGTTTGAGAATAGAGGTCAATTACAGCTTAAAATCAAACGATTTAATCGAGGTGTTGTCGGAATTATTTATTACAAAAGGAGTCCCAGAGTATATCAGAAGTGATAACGGTTCGGAATTTGTCGCAAAAAATATACAGGCTTTTTTGCGACAAATCCGAGTAAAGACTGCTTACATCACTCCTGGAAGTCCTTGGGAGAATGGCTTTAACGAAAGGTTTAACGGAATACTAAGAGATGAATTATTGAACGGAGAAGTGTTTTATACATTGAAAGAGGCAAAAGTTATGGCAGAAAATTACAGACGGGAGTACAACGAAATTCGCCCGCATAGTTCTTTGAACTATGCGCCCCCTGCTCCTGTAACTAAATTATTAAACGCAGAAATACTAACTCTTAACTTGGTACAAAAATTGGGGGCTTGACATGCTGTTATTCTTCTGTAACCGTACCTGCCGTATTTTGACACAAGCCGAGCGATATCTTCTCGCAAAAGCTTTTCATCATTTGGCTTTTGCGGAATATACCGCTTGGTCATTCTGTTTATTTTCAGTGCTGTGCAGGCTTTACGCTCGGATATGTTCAATTTTTGAATGAGGTGAATAACAGCTTGTTTCTTTCGCTGAGGGCTTAGAACTTTCCCTGAACTACTTCATTTAATATCAGTTTCTCTAAGGTTAAATCAGCTACAATCTTCTTAAGCCGTACATTTTCTTCTTGAAGTTTTTTCATTTCTTTGATGTGCGGAAGCTGCATCCCGCCGTATTGTTTTCTCCAGCGGTAGAATGTTTGCTCTGTAATTCCTGCTTCTCTGCAAGACATTTGGATGCTGTTTCCTTGATTTGTAAGGATTTCAATCTGCCTGAGGATAGAAATAATTTCCTCAGGTTTTGCCTTAATTCCTTTTTGCATACCAGTTTCTCCTTTCTTGTATTTTGAACTATCGGTTCAAAATACTAACTCTTTAACTGGTACAATTATACGGGGTCAGGACATTTCTAAGTATTTGTCAATACCCAATTGTCCGTCAAGGGCATTTCCCACAACTTCCCACTCTGTTCCTTCAAGGGCTTTACTTACCGCTTTGAAAACAAATGGTGAATCATCAATAACCAAAACTTTTTTACTCATACATTTTCTCCAATCATAACCAACAATATTATATATAAAAATTTGTGCTTAAAAATACATTGTTTACATTATCTTCCTTCTATAAATTTACTTATTAATTCCTTACTTTTTCCCTGCATTCTTTGCTTTGCATATGTTTTTCTTCCTGACAAAGTATAAAAGATAAAATTTCTTTAACTTCTTCATTTTCAGGATCCAGGTCAAGAGCTATTGATAAATCATTTTTTGCTTGAGCAGGCTTTTTCATAAAAACGTTAACCAACCCTAAAAGTTTATATGCATTAGTATCTTCGGGATTGTAGCTTATTATTTTATTGCAGCTTTCAAGCATTAAGTCGATTTTGCCCATTTTTGCAAAGAAAACAGCCAATACGTTATCAAATTCTCTTGGAAATTCGGGGAGCTTTGAAAGTCTTACGTATTCATTCAGAATCTCAGACATTTTTTGTTTGTCGTTTTCATCGCAAATGGACTCTTCGCATCTGTTGATGTAAAACTGTGTTTTAACGTTGGCCCCAAATTTAAATTCGTAATCTTTAAGCGATTCAATTGCGTCTTGATATTTATTTTGACAGAATTGAGATATGCCTAGATTCATAAAACAGTCTGCATTTGCCTTATTAATTTCTAAAGCTTTTTTATAAAATTCTTCCGCCCTTTGAAAATCTTTTAAATTAAAAAACACAGTCGCTGCATTTTGTAAAACTAGAAAATCCTTGCTTGCGGTTTTAATTAATTTTTCAAAATAATCTTTGGCTTTTTCATAGTTTTCAAGCTTTACATAGCAAATTCCAAGATATTTTTGTAATTCTTTGTAGTTTGAATCTTGTGCTTCCACAATAATAAACAAATCTTTAGCTTCTTTATATTTTTCTTTTTCCATCTTTTTTAAGGCACGGTTATAAATACCGTTTATTGATTTAGATGAATTTACACCAAAAAACCAAATCCAAGCAACAATAAAAAGGATTGAAAAAATTATTAAAATTAAGAATATTGAACTTATCAAAGACTTTGCATCCTTTCTTCAGGCGAGATAATTTCAGTTATTTTTAGTCCGTAATTATCTTCAACTGCAAAAATTTGTGCTTTTGCAAATTCAGAACCGTTGACAAAAACTTTGATGTCAGAATTGTTTAACGTATCCAATTCTACAACAGAACCTCTGACAAGTTCCAGAGCGTATTTTATAGGAATTTGTGCTCTCCCCAATTCTGCAGTTATGTTTATTTTTACATCAGAAAGTCTTTTTAGGTCTGTGGCGTTAACGTTGATTTTTTTTGAATCAACTTCTGTATAATTTATACCTGACAAGTTCATTAATTCTTCCAGCGTTGCATAATTCAGCAACAGGTTAAAAATATATTCTTCAGAGTCGTTTATTGTTATTTTTTCAACAACTTGAAAGTCTAAACCTAAACCTGAAAAAATTGTTTGGTATTTGTCATCTTCTTTTAAAGTCAGTGAGGCTTTTTCACTAAAGACGAGATTTTTGTCGTATTTTACCTTGAAGGTTTTTTCAAGAGCTTTAAAAACTTGTTCAAGAAGTTTTTTAAAAGAGTTTGTTTCGATTTCACTGAGTACTCCGCTATAATCTTTTTTGCCGCCGCCGCACATAAGTATGTCTGCAAGATGAAAAATTAAATTTTCCGGTAATGTTACTATCAAGCTCCCTTGAAGTTCTCCTAAAACGTATTCTAATTGGTACAATGCCTGATTGTTTTTTAAACTTTCGACATCTTGAACTTTCATATTTGATTCTATTTGTAAATCAATATTTTTACAGACTTCCTTATCAAGATTGTTCAATAGTGCTTTTTTAACTGTGTCGTTAAAAAATTGAAAAAATTCGTTTAATTGCTCTTTTTGAAAGTTAGCCATTTTGTCCTCTCATCATTCTTATAAATTTATGTAACACATATATATTAAATTTATTTCCACCACATTTTAACATGATTTCCAAAATTTTTTCTTTTTGTATCTTTTGTGTTCCTAATTTGTCGTAAAAGCGGCTTATTGCGACTACATGATGGTATGGAATATCTTCTTTTAAGTTATGTGCTGACGGTTCATAATTGTTTATCCATAATTTTGCGCATAAAGCGATCTCTTCGGGCATATTCTTTTGATTTTTTAAAATTTCATAGCCTGCCTGTGCTTGTAATTGCTTGAAATCTTTTTTTCTTAAATCTTCGGGCTTAAAATTTGTTATGCCGATATTGTGATAATAAGCACCCTGCTTAAGGATTTCAAGCTGTTCTTTGTTGTATTTAATTTCTTTTCCTATGCTTAGGGCTAAATCTGAAACGCGCATCGCTTGCTGCTCGTCAAAAATTATATAACCTTTCTCATCAACATCAAAGTTGTATTCGTCAGTTCTTGTGTTGTTTTCAATTTCAACTACCTGTTCTTGCGGTAAGATATCAAGTTGTTCGATTTTGGTTTTTTCATCGGCATAAATTTCTTTAAAATAAAGTTTTAAAAGAATTTCAGGGGTTATTTTTGTACCGGCAGGGTATAATATCTTTTCGTCTGCCGACAAAATATCAACATCAAATATTTCACTATTTATGTAATCCAGTGAACAAACTTTATACATAACACCCTTTTCTAATAAATCACCTGATTTCAGCGTAACCACAGCATGACATTATTATCTTCAAAATATATTATAGCATGTTTTTTGATTTATTTATTTTTTAGAAAAATTAATTTTTGTAAGCTTGAAAAACGTTTTTAAAAGTGTTAATATTAGAAAATGAATGGATTGAGTATTGTATCAGGTTTAGCTGAATATTTAGCCGCGAACGAATATATTGCCGGTGTGCCGAAAATCGGAGAACAGGGCTGTTGTTCAGGTGTTTCGTCAATTTTTGGCTCAAATGACGACATAAATGACCAAGCTTTGATTTCTGATGAAGCAACAAGCTTATTTGAAGCGGAAAAAACCTTGCAAACAAGTTCGGGATTGACTCCCGAAGAACAAAAAGAAGTTGAGAGGCTTAAAGAAACCGACCGCGAAGTTCGAGCCCATGAACAGGCACATATTGCCGCCTCTGCCGGCATAAGCACATCTTCGCCCCATTACACCTACGTAACAGGGCCTGACGGTCAAAGATATGCTGTTGAGGGCAAAGTGGATGTAAGCTTTAAAGAAAGTTCTGACCCTCAAGAAACTATACGCAGAGCCCAAGCTATGAAATCCGCAGCTACTGCACCGTCTGACCCCTCAGGACAGGATTTTGCGGTTGCAGCACAAGCTCAGCAGGTAATCGATAAAGCAGAACAAGAATTATCCCAACAAAACGATAAATCTTCATCTTAATTTTTAAGCATATTTATTTTTAATTCAAATAAAGTTCCAAATCATTTTGTAACACAAATGGAATTACTTTGCCTGCAGATGCCTTGTAATTTACGCCTTTACTTGTTGTACAAACGATTACTCCGAGCCCCGCTGCTGCACCTGTTACAACAGGTAACAGTGCTATTGCCGCTATTCCACCTGTGAATACAGATGCAATAGCATAACCGATAACTATTGCCATAGCCGCCATTCCGATACCTGCTACTACTCCGACTTCAAGTATTAATTTGGGCAAGTTTGCATAAAATGGTGATTTTAATTCACCTTTCTTTTTATTAACATTAGCATTAAGATTTATCATTTCACCTGAGGGAAGTTTCGCCTGTTTTATTACAATAAGTGCTCTTGCGTTTCTGTTAAAAGATTTTGCTTTGACTTGATTTTCCACCACTCCGATAAACTCGGTTCCTTTCGGCAAAGCTATTTTTCCGTCATTTGAGAGTAAATTTTCCGAAAGAATAAAATTGACCTTATCTCCGACCTGTGCTTTGTTTGCGTTAAATTTTTGGGCAAAAGCAAGGTTTATTTTTGAATTTTTTGGGATAATAACTTTTACTTTTGAAATCTCAACAGAATCTTTCAGCGGCATATTTTGTTCAGGAGCATTAATCGTCTCCTGCGCAAAAGCGGCATTAAAAGTCGCCATAACAAATAACAAAAAAGTTGCTACAATTTTTTGAAACATTTTTTTCATACTTACTCCAATTCTTTAATTCAGTGTCAACAGAATGCATTTATAATAGCATTTAAATAGAATTAAAGCAATAATTTTACTGCGCAAGCGATAAATCCGTTTTTTCTAAATCCGGTTTTAAAATTTTTACGAATAAATTTCTTTTTTCTTGTTGAGGTTTTGAATTTTTCAATTTAATTTCACCTTTAAAATCGTCAAGAAATTCCCTCCTGTACAAATACCCCAAATGAGAGCCGTTGCTGAAATAAAGGGCTTTATCCTGCGCCTGATTTTTAAGCCATGCAAGCTGTTGAGAATTTACGAAATAATCGTCAACTGTGTGATAAATTTTGTAATTATCATTATTTTTTAAGTAATCGGAAATAGAATATAAACTTGACTCATAATCAATCTGCTCATAAGGTTTTTTCTCACCTGCCAAAACATATTTTTGAGCATATTCATCAAAAGTCATATTGTTTACTTCATCATGAATTAAATCCTTTTTGCATCTTGAACATTTTTCCACCGAAAAAACAGTATCTGCAAGCTTTTGTTTCATTACAAAACCTGCAATGAGCTTTGCTTCATCATCGTCAAAGGGCAAATATACCGATTCTGTAGGCTTTTGTGCCGCGATTTCTTCTGTTTTTTTAATGACTTTTTGAACCGTAACGGCTGCTCTCATTTTTATGTCGGAAGGGCTATTTTTCCAATCCTGAGCGTATTTATCGATTTGTCTTTGCGCAAACATAAGTTCAATAGGCGGATTTATTGCTATAAATTTTGAAACGCCCAAGATATTTTCTTTTTCTTCTTTTGCCGCCGTAAATAATGTAACCAAAGCCCCGAAAGAGCTTCCGACAATAATTTTATCGCTAAAGTGTAATTTATATTGAGCTTCAAGCCGATTGATGATTTTTAGAGTTAAAAGTCTTGTTAAATCGGTATCTTTTGAAGGCAATCCGGGCTTATAATTATCGGGCATACTTTTAATGAATTCCCAGTTAAAAGGGCTTCCAAGAACAATTACAGAATAACCCTGATCGTATAAAATTCTTGTCATAGTTGTTGAATGTTCCGCCATTACACCTTCTCCGATTGCAGGATAAATTATTGCAGCAGGTGCATTTTTATCTTTTTGCAGAATGTATCTGTAAGTATATTTCACAAGCTTGTTGTCAAATCTTATTGACGCTTTTTTAATTTTTTTCTCAAAATCATTGTTCCAAACAGAGGTCTGTGCCCATTTTGATTTTTTGGGGTTTTCTTTGTCAAGTAAAACTGTTCGCATAGCATCTACTAAAGGGCTTTGAGGGTTGAAGTTTTTTAATTCTATATCTGCAGAAACAGGCGGTGTTAATCTTACGTTAACATTACCGTCGTCAATTTTTGCCGCGCTGACAAGATTTTTGTTGCCTGAAGCTATTTTTTCAAGAAAAATGTTGCTTCTGTCCAGATTATTGTTTTTAATAAAACTTTCTACGCCGTCGATTTGTCTTAAAACTTCGTAAGGGTCAGCGCAGGTTTGCTCTAAGATTTTTATTGCAGGCTGCATGCAGGCGGAATTGTTTATGAAAAAGACTGTGGATGCAATTATTGCAAAAGGTCCAAGCACATAAGAGCAAGGATTGAACGGGCAGTCAAGAATCTTGCCGACAACAGTTCTCACGTTACCGTGCACAATCGGAAGCACAAGGTAAGGACCTTGTTTGACTTTGTAGTGGTATAAAACTTGGGCAATATCTTCCTGGTTAGCTTCAATTTTAAATTTTGTTTTTGCAGGATCCCAAAGACCGCCAACACCCATTGTTGTATTTATAAAAAACCTTGCTACTTCTTGTTTTGAGGCGTGAAAATCTTTTTGTAAAAGACAGCTTGTAACTCTTACCGGGAAATTTATGTTGTTATAAGCATTTTGAAGTCTTTCCATTCCGTATTTGGGTAAAATCGATGACCAAACAACATCAACTGGTTTTATCAAATATTTGTTTAATTTGAGGTTAAACAAGAAAAGTTTACGGTTAAACCTTTCGCACTTATCCTTTCCGCAAAACTCACAAGAATAATCCGGAAAGTTTTTTTCAACATTTATATTTGTAACCGACAGTGCTGCTTTTTGTAACCAGAAACTTAAAAAAACAGCTGCTAAAACAGGCGAAAATAATTTACTTTTTGCCAAAATCCCCTCTCTTTCTGCTTGGTTGCTCGCTTTAAACGGCGTTTCGG
>DAOQAU010000065.1:0-7850 GCA_035354275.1 Candidatus Gastranaerophilaceae bacterium | reverse complement strand
TTAACACTTGTATATTTTTGACTTTTCCTTGTCCTCTATATAATAAATCTAAAAGAAAAAAATTGTTATTTTTTAACAAAATGTTACAGGAAAGATACAAAAATAGGTCATCTGGGGAGGATTAGTAAATAGGTAAAATTTTTTACAATATGTCAATAGGATCAATATCTATAGTCATTTTGATGTCTTTTGGCATTGTGATTTGAGAAAGAAATTTTGATATAAACATATGCCCTTTTTCTTCCATTTTATTTTTAATAATAATCTGGAAGCGGTACTTTCCGCCTATTTTTTCAATAACACAAGGCGAAGGGCCAAGTACAATAAGCCTTTCTGATATTCCTTGTTTGTCGATTATCGTGTTTAGTCTCAGGGCAATTTCCTGTGCGGATTTTTCCGCCCTGAAATTATTTTCTCCGCTCAAAATAAGCCTTATAACTTGGCTGAAAGGTGGATAATCAAATTCTTCACGCGCTTTAATTTCTGTTTCGTAAAATTCATTGTAATTCTGTTCCTTTGCACTTTGAAAAGCATAAAAATCAGGGTTGTAAGTTTGGAAAATTACGCTTCCGGAAAATTCCCCCCTGCCGGAGCGTCCTGCCACCTGGGTTAAAAGCTGGAAGCCTCTTTCAGATGCCCTGAAATCAGGCATAGCAAAGCTTGAATCCGCAGAAATTACCCCCACAAGCGTAACATTGGGATTGTCCAATCCTTTTGCAATCATTTGAGTACCGATAAGAATATCAATTTCGCCTTTTTGAAAACGTTCCAGAAGTTTTATGTGTTCATTCTTTTTAACCAGAATATCGCTGTCAATGCGCTCTGTCCTTGCGTTTTTAAACCGTTCTTTAATCAAAAGTTCGATTTTTTGAGTTCCCATTCCTGAATTTTTTATCGTATCGCTTCCGCATTTTTCGCATTGTTCCGGAAAAGATTTTGTTCTGCCGCAGTAGTGGCACTTTAGGGTTAAATCTTGACTGTGCCAAATCATCGGGATAGAACAGTTTTCACATTCGATTACATCTCCGCAGGATTGACATTGGGTATATGTAGAAAACCCGCGCCTGTTTATAAGCAAAATTACCTGTTGTCCTTTTTCAAGCGTTTCTTCAATGGCTTTTTGAAGCTGAACGGAAATTATACCTTTATATGCCTGCTTGGCATTGTTTTGCATGTTTATAACCGAAGTTTTTGCCATAGGTGCATCGTTAAATCTGTTTTTAAGTTCAAAAAGATTATCGGAATTTGATGCCTTGTAATAAACTCCCACATCAGGAGTTGCGCTTCCTAAAAGCAGGGGCGCATTGTGAAATTCTGCAAGCTTAAATGCGATTGTTCTTGCGTCATATCTTGGAGCGGGTGTTGTTTGCTTATAAGCACTTTCGTGTTCTTCGTCTATAATTATAAGCCCGATATTCTTAAGCGGAGCAAAAACGGCAGAGCGCACACCTGCCAGAATTTTTATTTCATCTTTGTATAGTTTTTGCCAAACATCGTAACGCTCACCTTCGGAGATACTGCTGTGCCAGATTGCGACATCTTTTGTACCGAATTTCTTTGCAAGCCTTTTTGTAAGCTGCGAGGCGAGTGCTATTTCAGGAGCTAAAAACAAAACATTTTTTCCTTGCTTTATCGTATCGTCGATTAATTTAAAATAAATTTCCGTTTTGCCCGATGCAGTAATTCCGTGAATAAGAATCGGCGTTTTGCTTTTGTGTATTTTTTTATTTATGCCCTGATAGACCTTTTCCTGCTGAGGTGAAAGCTTAAAAAGTTCTTCTTTTTTGGAAACCCCGAGATTCTCAAGCGGATTTCTGTAAATTTCTTCATCGGAAATCTTCACACAACCAAGCTTTTCAAGCTTGATTATTGTAGCTCTTGTGGTTTTTGCAAGTTTTTCAAACTCGATTAAAGGCATTTTGCCTTTTTCTTTGAGCGCGCTTAAAATTTCAAGCTGACGATTTGAAATACCCCTCACCCCAGCCTTCTCCCGCAAGGGGCGAGGGAGAATCCCTTCAACATATTCAATATTTTTTTCTGTTTTTGAATTTCCTTCAAGCAATCGCATAGGAACAGCGGCATTTAAGACTGTAACAAAATCACACACATAGTAATTTGCAATCCATTCAAGCAGTTTTAGATATTCAAGGGTAAAAAGCGGTTTTTCATCAAGAATTTTGCTTATTTTTTTTGCTTTTATACCTTCAGGCAAATAATCACCAAAGCCAACTACAAAAGCATTTACATTTCCTTGCCTGCCAAAAGGCACAAGAATTGCCTGCCCGATTTGAATTATATCTTTCATCTCATCGGGAATCAAATAACTGAAAGTTTTTACCCCAAGCCCTTTGATATTAACAAGAGCAAGAGCGTATTTGTTCAATACACCCATTTATTCCTCTTCAATGCTCATGAACTCTTTCATTGCTTCATCTATTGCATCTTTTAAAACTTCGATATTTTCGGGAGAACAAGTTACACCTTTTTTTGTCGGAAGCCAATTTGCACCGTCATCAGTTGTGTAAAAAATTCTCATGTCAAGGTAACTTTTTCCCTTGTACTCGTTTATTGAAATTTGTAATTGTTCCGTCGCACTTCTAGGTATTGTAGCTATAATTTTTGGTTCTTGCGCCATTTCTCTCTCCTTCTTAAATTTTTATACGAAAAAAGTATAACATAAATTAAAAATAAAAACTTTTATAAAGCAATAAAAAATTTTGTTAACAAATGTAAAGTGATTAAAATATTTGTTTTTGCTGCTTTATAAGTTTAGATAAATAATGTTTTAGAATTTATAAGCAATTTTTGTTATAAAAAAAACTTTAAAAGTATATAGAGGATATTTAATTATTTAGGGAGGATTAAAAATGGAAATCAGACCAAGAAAAGTACAAACAAATGTTATCTTTCACGATGTTGACCACGGAATAAATAAAAACTATAATATGCCGGTTGGTTCAAAAATTGACGTTAATGGTTTAACTTATAATGTCAAAGAAAACGGAACTTATTATAAAGGTAAAAGAGTAAACCAAATAAATATACATGAAGATGAGAGGCTGTGTTTGAGCACATTTAATTCAACTCAGGATAGTGTTATTGACAGAAATGACACAAGAGTTTTCGTGAACGGAAGACATAGAAATTATGTCGATGATGCTAATAGAAGGCTTAATGAAGAAGGAGCCGACTGCAGAATAAAGAAAACACAAGATGAAGACGGTTCAGTTATTGACGGAAGCTGTGATGAAAACGGATTCGGCGTATATCTTACAAATAATAGAACAAATAATCATAGATTATTTGGAGTGACTTTTCCTTCTGCATCTAATCAAGGTTCACCTATATCAAATTTCTTCAAAAAGTTGTTTAATAGGTAAAATTAAATTATAAATACTGATTTTATCATCCAATTCAAGAGTAATTATAGGAATATTTCTTTCAACTCCGGCGTAAGTTCCAAAACTGCCCGGAGTTGAATAGCCTATATCGGAGGAAACGGGATACCCCATAATCTGTCCGATTTTTTCTGCCGTTTCTTTTGCGGGCCCATCGTAATTTACAACCCTGTAAGGGGAGTGAAGCGTTAAAATTACATCAGGTGAATATTCTTTCATGATTTCTAATATAAATTTTGTTTCTATTTCAGAGGCAGGGCTTTCACCGCCGTAGAAATTTGAAGTTACTTCACAATCACCGCCGCCCCAATTTTTTGTCGGAAAATTTCTGTTAATATCAACTCCGTTAGAGTTTGAACGTGTATTATTTTCAAGCCCGTCAGGATTAAGACAGGGAATGAAAAGCAAACGATTTTTAGATTTAGATTCGGTATTTTGCAGATAATTTTCAATTAAAAATTTACCTTGGGGTTCATCTCCGTGGACAACACCTATTATTAGAACGGTGAGTTGTGAACCGTGAGCCGTGAGCGGAATATTCTCTTTTTTGGCTTGCTCAACCAATATTATTTCATGTCCGTTTTTGGATAGTGTTCTTTTTAATATTTCAATGTTTTCCATTTTTTACTCCTTATTTTGCAAACAAAGCTTCAATAAAGTCATCCGGATTAAAATCTTTTAAATCTTCCATTTTTTCACCGACGCCTATCAGTTTAACGGGTAATTTAAGCTCTTTTGCCACCGCTAAGACTATTGCACCTTTTGCAGAGCCGTCAAGTTTTGTAAGCGCAACCGATGTCAAATTCACCGCTTCTTGAAAAACTTTTGCCTGTTGAAGTCCGTTTTGTCCTGTGTTTGCATCAAGTACTAAAATACATTCGCGCAAACTTTCAGGTGCATTTTTGTCGATTACCGCTTTGATTTTTGCAAGCTCTTCCATAAGATTAAACTTATTTTGCAAACGTCCTGCGGTATCAACAAGAATTATATCATAATTTTCGTCTTTTGCTTTTTGTATAGCTTCAAAAACTACAGAAGCAGGATCTGCTTTATCCCTGCGGACAATATCAGCGTCTGCTCTTTTTGACCAAATGTCAAGCTGTTCTTCTGCTGCTGCGCGGAATGTGTCGCCTGCTGCGATTAAAACTTTTTTGCCTTCCTGCTTAAAACGATAAGCCAATTTACCTATCAAAGTGGTTTTTCCCACGCCGTTTACACCTGAGATAAAATAAATATTTAATGAATTTTCTTTATAATTAATCTTAGTATCGCCTGCGAAATGAAGCGCATTCAAAAATTCTCCTCTAAGATAATTTTTCACCGCAGAAGGCTTAATTCTGTCTTGGTTTCTAAGTTTGTCAACAAGTTCAGATGCATAATTTACTCCCAAATCGGCTCTGATGAGCAAATCTTCCATATCATCGAGCACAAATTCGGAAAATTCAGCTTCTTCTTCGACTGCATTAACAACATTATCAACCAATGTGTGTGCGGTTTCTGATACGGTTTCTTTAAGTTTATCAAGTTTTAGTCCGAAAAAATTAAACATTCATTTTCCTATTTTTAATTTGTCGTTGCGAACCCTTTAGGGTGAAGCAATCCAAAAAACGTAGAAAAGTGCTTAGATTGCCGCGTCGCTTCGCTCCTCGCAAAGACGTAAAAGACGAAAACCTTAACCCACCCCGTTTTCGACAATAACTTTAGCTAAAATCCCGTTAATAAATGACGAACTGTCGTCTGTGGAATATTTTTTTGCAAGTTCAAGTGCCTCATCAACAATAACTTTCATAGGTGCGTCTTTTATGTACAAAAGTTCAATTATGGCGATTCGTAAAATATCTTTGTCCATTTTGACAAGTCTCTGAATATCCCAGCCCTTGGCAAATTTTTGAATCTGGGCGTCAACAAAGTCGTGATGTTCTTTGAATTGCTCTGCTATTAAAATCGCGTAATTTTTTACGTCATTTTGGCTTTCAAGCGTTGCAAATTCTGCTATTTCAAGCGCAAGCAAAGCTTTTTCTGCAATTTCAATCATCTCGTCAATTCTTCCTGTCATATCAGATGTCATAGGAACAGGCACAGGTAGATTTGAAACTTCCAAAGGTCTTTGCAGGTTTGTTTCGTGATCCGCTTCGTAATTTTCTATAAATTCTTTTATATTAAACAACGCGCCTAAAGTCAGCTTTAAATCTTCGCTTGCGTTATTTGTGAGAATTCTTACCGATTTAAGTATAATTTCTTCAAAATCGGCTTTTGAATAATTTGTAATTTTGTTATCAAACTGCGAAAAAAGTATTAAAGCCAATTCCCGCGCCGCTCTTCGTGCCTGCATGATTCTGCCCTCATTTGTAATCTGTACTACAATTAAATCACAAATAAGGCAAATGTAAAATTCGAAATACTTGACATAATGTAGCTTTTACGCTACAATATATTTATGTTAAAAAAAGAAATTGAAATTTATACAACCGAAACGGGTAAAAAACCTTTTTTAGAATGGTTTGAAAAGCTTGATATAAAAAGTCAAGCAAAAATAACGGCAAGACTTGAAAGAATTGAAATAGGGCATTACGGCGATTTTAAAAAACTTAAAGAATCAATTAATGAGCTTAGATTTTTTGCAGGTTCGGGGTACAGGATTTATTTTGCCGAAGAAACCACAAAAATAATTATCTTGTTGACAGGCGGAGATAAATCATCTCAAGAAAAAGATATTAAAAAAGCAACTGAATACTATAAAAAATACAAGGAAAGGAAACAAAAATGAAAAATCAAAAATTTGATGAATATATAATTTCAAGGCTGTCGTCTGATAAGGATTTTGCTACCGAATACCTTAACAGTGCATTGGAAGAGTATGCAAAAGACTCAGATTCCGATGCTCTTGCACTTTCAATAAAAAGGCTTGTTAAAGCTCAAGGCAGTGTTATTGATTTTTCCAAAGAAGCCGACATTAACAGAGAACATCTTTATAGAATTTTTAACGCCAAAGCTGTTCCGAATCTGAATACTTTATTTAAGATTATTGTAAGTTTAGGTTTTAAATTGGAAGCCAAGCCTATACTAAAAGAGAGAGAATGCTAAAATGAAACGAGCAATTATAGTCGTCATAGATTCAATGGGAATAGGTGCAATGCCCGATTGCAAGGAGTACAATGACGTTTTTGAATGCAATACGCTCAAAAATGTCTGCGAATTTAACAGCGGACTGAATTTGCCAAATTTGGAAAAGCTTGGGCTTGGCAATATTCAAACTTTTCAAGGTTTGAAGAAAGTCGAAAAACCACTCGGTAAATATGCAACACTTGCCGAAAAATCCAAAGGCAAAGATACTACAACAGGACACTGGGAAATAGCAGGGCTTGTTCTTGACAAACCTTTTGCGACGTTCCCACAAGGCTTTCCAAACGAACTCATCCACGAATTTATCGAAAAAACAGGCTGCGGAGCAATTTTGGGGAATTATCCGGCCAGCGGTACACAAATTATTGAAGATTTAAATGAAAAACACCAAAAAACGCTCTATCCGATTGTTTATACTTCAGCCGACAGCGTTTTTCAAATAGCTGTTGACACAGATATGATACCGCTTGAAACCCTTTATCAATGGTGTGAAGTTGCAAGAAATATCTTGGATGAGGGCGGGTGGAATGTTTCAAGGGTTATAGCAAGACCTTATAAAATAATTGAGGGTAAGCCTACAAGAATTTCCAAAGACAGAAGAGATTATTCCATGGTGCCTTCTAAGCCCACATTGCTCAATGAAATTAAAGACTCTGGCGGAAAAGTCATTGCAATAGGAAAGATTGAAGACATTTTTGCAAAATCGGGAATAACTCATGCTATTCACATAGGAAACAACAAAGAAGGTTTGGAATTAACGCTTCAGGCGGTTAAAGAAGAGTTGAACTTGGAAGAGATTAAATACAAAGACTACAGTTCACCGCTCACCGCTCACCCTTCACTCATTTTCACAAATCTTGTTGACACAGATATGCTCTATGGGCACAGAAACGATGCAAAAGGCTACGGAGCGGCACTGGAAGAAATTGATGTCTATTTGGGCGAAATAATTAAAAATTTAAAAGACGATGATTTACTTATAATAACCGCTGATCACGGCTGTGATCCCACAGTTGAAGGAACAGATCACACTCGCGAGTACGTCCCTGCACTTTTCTATCATAAAAATATAATCCCTGAAGATTTGGATTTGATAATAGGTTTTGACTACATTGCAAAAATTGTAAAAGATTGGTTATCTTAACACTGGATTTTTAATTTGTTCTTGCTATAATCGATTTAGTAAACTTTTTGTTTACTTTTTCATATATTAGAAATAAGGAGAAATTAAAATGAATGTAAAAATCGAAGACGGATGCATTGCTTGTGGCGCATGTGAATCAATTTGTGAAGCAGTATTTTCTGTGGAAGATGTTGTAAAAGTAAATC
>DAOQAU010000064.1:0-8093 GCA_035354275.1 Candidatus Gastranaerophilaceae bacterium | reverse complement strand
TTGCTATATTTGAACTTGCACTATATTGGCAGGATGTGAACGCGGTTTATTCTCTCAATAATGAAATAAACTCAAATGTCGCACTTGTTGACTTAAAAGATTTTAATATGGGTTTGCCTTGTCCTGCCGTAAGCGTTGCTCAGAGTATATTAGAAAAAAAAGATTCGGCAATTACTTTAAATAATCCCGGTTATAGTGTTTCTTCACCGCAAACCGGAACCTTGGCTGATGTTGAGCCTTTTGCTCTTTATAAAATAGTTTCGGCCAATCAGGTTAACGGCAACCCGCAAGTCAGTGTCTGGGTAGATTGTAGAAGCCCTTTTGAAAACGGGATAGTTACTCAGGTTGAATTTTATCACAAGACCCTTATAATGAAAGCGTCTATTCCAAGATTTGACAAACCCGAGCCTATAGTTATAATTCCCGATAATATATTTATTTCAAGTCCCAAGCTTGTAACATCAAGACATTATTGATTTTTTGTTATATAATTTTTTTATGGCCAAAGTTAAAACAAAGTGGATATGTCAGGAGTGCGGTTATGAAAGCGCAGGATATTTAGGAAAATGTCCCGAGTGTTCTGCCTGGGGAAGTTTGGTTGAAGAAGTTCAGCAAAATTTTTCGCCTGTTGTTTTAAACTCGGAATTTTTTGACAATAAGCCATCATTGATTAATGAGATAGAAATTAACGAAGAAATCAGAACTCAAAGCAGTATAAAAGAATTTGACAGAGTTTTGGGCGGAGGTTTTGTAACCGGTTCTGTAACACTGCTTGCGGGAGACCCCGGTATAGGAAAATCTACGCTGGTGCTTCAAGCCTGCGGTTTACTTTGCAGGCAGGGTAAAAAGGTTTTATATGTTTGTGCGGAAGAATCTGCAAATCAAATAAAACTAAGGGCACAGAGGCTCGGTGTAAATGAAATCGGTTTATACATTTATCCCCAGACAAATTTTGAATTAATAAAAAAAGAAATAGAAAACATAAAGCCGGATTTTGTTGTTGTTGACAGTATTCAGGCAATTTACTCTCAAGAGGTTTCCTCCTCGGCAGGAAGTGTTTCGCAGATAAGAGAGTGCTGCAATTTTTTAATACAAATTGCAAAAAATCAGAATATAACAATGATTGTGATAGGTCATGTTACAAAAGACGGAAACATTGCAGGACCTAAAGTATTAGAGCACATGGTTGACACAGTTGTTTATTTTGAAGGTGATAAATACAAGTCTTACAGGCTTTTGCGCTCGGTAAAAAACCGTTTCGGAAACACAGCTGAAGCAGGAATTTTTGAAATGGGGATAAACGGGTTAGCCGAAGTGATAAATCCGGGCGGAATTTTTATTCAGGAACACTCACAAGAGGTTACTCCCGGAAGTGTAATTATTTCAACAAGTGAAGGCACAAGACCGCTTTTGGTAGAGATTCAGGCACTTGTGGGAACAACGCCTTATCCTTCACCAAGAAGAGTTGCAAACGGAGTTGACTTCGGGCGGGTATTACAAATTCTTGCCGTACTTGAAAAAAGGGTCGGATTAAACCTTTCTAAGCAGGATGTTTATGTAAACGTAATCGGCGGGATTGAAATATCAGAGCCTGCTGCGGATTTGGGAATTGCGCTTGCCGTTGCCACATGCGCAAGAGATGTCGTAGTTGATTCTCACACGGTAATAATCGGCGAAATAGGACTTTCCGGAGAAATCAGGGCAGTACAAGGTATAGACAAAAGAATTAAGGAAGCTCAAATTCTCGGATTCAAGAAAGCGATTATTCCTTTTGCAAACAAAGATTTTGAGCAAATTAAAGGAATAGAAATCATTAAAGCAAAAAGGCTTATAGATGCAATTTCTGCTTGCGTTTCAAGGGTTGAAGCTTAGGTTATTTTTTTAATAATTGTCTTAATCCTCTCATCAAAAGAGTGGCTTTTAATACATTCATATCTGCCAAGATGTGCTATTCTTTGAGCGATACCCGGGTTTTGAAAATAAAATTCTATTTTATCTGTTAAATCGGTTTCATTTTTATAAGTTTCCAACTGTTTTGAGGGTATAAAGTATTTTTGCACATCCTTTTTTTCATCGGTCAGCAAAAAGCCGCCGGATGCCAAAACCTCAAAAACTCTGTAGTTCAAAGAAGATTTACCCTGCTCTGTTATGTTTAAATTTATCTCGGAAGAATTGTAAATTTTAGCTAATTCGCTTTCTGTTTTAACAAAACCTTTGTAGCTTTTTTTATAAATTTCAAGCTCATGCCCTTCAAGAAGTTTTTTTTCTTTTATTTCTTCAACGCTTTTTTCAAAATGTTTTTCGTAACAGAAAATATTTAATTTGTTTCCGAAAGATTTGACAAGGCAAGATAGAATTTTTTGTCTTTTATCTGTAAGCGGTCTTCCAACAAAGGTTATTGCATATTTATAGCCGGAAAATTCTGTCGCATATTTTAAAGGATTAACCGCAAGAGGAAGATAATAACATTTTTTGAACTCTTTTGTAAAAGCTTTGTCCCAAACAAAAACGGTAGCATCTAAATTTGAAAGTTCATCGTAAAGTTCATTTTTTTCACCCAAAGAAAATTTGCTTTTGGGTTCGTCACCGAAATAAAAAATACGATTTTTAAATTGAATTTTTTGGATTATTTCTTTGCAACCTTGATCTGTAAGATACGAGTAATCATATCCGAAAATTATATCAGGATTGAATTTTTCAAGCTCATTTAGTGTTACTTCGTCAATTTTTTTTAAAAGCACTCGATAGCCTATATTTTTAAAAGCGCAGGCAAAACCGTCAATGATAAGCTCTCCTGCGATGCTTTTTGGTGATATTATAAAAACTTTTTTCATAAAGGAATTTTATAATAATTTGAAGTAAAAAGCAATTTTTCTGTGCTTTCTACTTTAATTATCCAAAAGATTAACATAACGTGTAATTTATTTTGTTCAAGTTATTTGTAGAATGCTATTGAGGTGTATTTATGTATAACTTCCAGAAAACAAATAACGAGTGCAGCGAATGCCTTAGCAGAGGGATTTGTTCAGATAGTCCCATTCTGTCTTCTTTGCAGGAAATAATTTTATTGTATTTAAAAGAACTTTCGTTTTATCTTATCAAGTTAAAAGAATTTGGGGTTAAAAATGAGCAGATTAAAGAAACCGTTATTTATTCACTCGGGAATTTAGCATTGTCTGTTGAATATAACCAGCAACAGTTTAGGGAACTTACTAATAAATTAAACGATTATGTAGTGGAGTCAAAAACCATTTATAAAAATTTTTGTGAAAAGAACAGCCTGGATATAGAGTCAATTAAAACTTACTTTAAGCATCACAAAAATATTTATCTTAGCGATGCAATAAAGCGGGGCGAAAAATATTTTCTCAAAAAAGCAGAATTATTAAACCCTAATCAAAAAGCTCTTTTTGACATCATGGTTTTTTTAATAAAAAGCATGAGTATTAAATTAATGGAATTAAAAAGAATGGGCAAAGACCATGACCAAGGATATTATGCAATTTTATCTTTGTTGTCTTCAATTAATGTGACAAATTTTTCACAGGAGCAAGCCAAAAGGGCGATAGATGATGTTTTGGATATTTATTATGACATTCTAAGAACAATTTTTTATACTCAAAATGAGCTTTACGGTCCAATAAGACAGACCGAAGTAGCTTCCAGCGCACAACTCGGTAAAGCGATTTTGGTTTCAGGCTCTGATTTTAATAAACTTGAAAGGGTTTTAAAAGCTTGTGAAGGTAAAGAAATAGGGGTATATACTCACGGGGTGGAAATGCTTTTTGCTCATGCATTTCCAAAACTGCAGTCACACCCGAATCTTAAAGGACATTTTGGCTCGGGTTTTGACAGTTATATGATGGATTTTGCATCCTTTCCGGGTTCAATTTTGATGACAAGGATTAACTTAGAAAAGTCCGAATATTTATACAGAGGGCGTCTTTTTACGATGGATCCGGTCGCACCGCCCGGAATTATTAAAATCCTTGACGGTGATTTTGAGCCTTTGATTAAAGCCGCGCTTGAATCAAGAGGTTTTAATAAGATTATAGAAAAACCTCCGATTAAAGTCGGATTTTCTTACGACGAAATAGAATATAAAATGGCTGAAATAACCGATAAAATTCTAAATAAACAGATAAAACACCTTTATATAGTTGGGCTTTTAAATTATCCTGTTTTACAAAAGCAGTATTTTGAGTCGTTTTTTGAGCTATTGCCAAGTGACTGCTATGCTATTTCTCTCAGTTATAATAAAAATAGAGAAAATGTTTATCATCTTGACAGGATTAATGATTACGTTTTATTTTACAGAATTCTTAAAGAAATCAAAAATAAAATTCCTTTGAATAAAATGCCATTGAGTATATTTTTAACCAGATGCGATAAGCATACAATCTCTAATTTGCTTTATTTAAGCCATCTCGGGATAAAACATATTTACATGGGCAAATGCGCCACAAATATAATTAATCCTACTCTTTTTAATACAATAAAAGAGGTCTATGGAATAAAAGAAATTTCTGATCCTAAAACAGACCTTGAAGAGACTCTGGGACAACAGCTTTAAGTGTTAAAAATTCTGTCACCCGCATCGCCCATTCCCGGAACTATGTATCCGTGTTCGTTAAGGTGTGAATCTATTGCGGCAGTTATAATTTCAACTTCGGGATATTTTGAATGAATATTTTTAAGTCCTTCGGGTGCTGCAATTATACTTATTATTTTTATGTTTTCTATCGGGATTTTTTTGTCCGCATAAAGCTTAATTGCTTCTAAAAGCGAATTTCCCGTTGCAAGCATAGGATCTGTTATAAAAATGTAGAACTTATGAGGATCTTTGACTTTCATAGGAACTTTGTTATAATACCAAACCGGCTTTAGGGTTTTTTCATCGCGGTACATCCCTATATGTCTTATACAAGCCTGCGGAAGAATATCTATTGCTTCGTCGGTAAAAATTAATCCCGCTCTCAAAATCGGTGAAATTATTATATTTATATCAGGATCAATGGTTTGAGCCTTAAAAACGGTTAGCGGTGTTGTAATAGTTTTTTCTATCAAAGGAAGTCCTTTTGCGGCCTCATATAACAATACTCTTGTAATCTTTCTTGTTGCAATTCTGACACCCTGACAGTCGGTATTTTTATCCCGCATGGTGCATAAATTTTGTAAAATGACAGGGTTATTTATTACTCTTGTTTTTTGTAAATCCATTTTCCTTATCCTTTATTTTGCAGTTTTCGCATTTTTCGGTTGCTTCCTCAATCCACTTGCTTGTTAAGTTTAATATTTGGGTTACTGTAAGATTATTTTGCAATTTTCCGTTGTTGTATTTCATAATCCCGATTTGATCCATAAAATTAGAGATAGTATAAGTTATTCCGATAATCTTGTCAAACATATCGTTTAAAAGCCCTAAAGAATCGTGAATTCTTTTCGGCGGCATAGGGATTATAAATTTATCCGATAAAAATTTGTTTTCTGTTGTAGGCGCATACAATTCCAAAGACTTTGACCCGCCAAGTCCTGTAAATTCAACTGTAGCAGTTGAGCCTTGAGGGACTTTCATATTCTTTTCGGTAATGACAAATTTCACATAAACATCATCGCCGACAATATTTATCTGGTTTATGTATCCGACTTGAATCCCCATTAATCTGACCGGAGAGCCTACAATCAAGCCGTCAACATCAGGCAGAAATATCTGATACGTATTAAAATGTTTGCGATAGTTATATCTTGCAAACATTATAGAGCCTGCTATTACAAAAAGAATGAGCAGCCAGATAAAAAGTTCTGCTATCCAAACAAGTCGTTTCTTCATAAGTTTATTATATAACATTCAAAGAAATATTGAAAATATGTAACATTGACTAATGAATTTTTGTATTGTATTATTTATGTAGCAAGGAAAATAAAGGATTAAAAAATGGAACAAATAATCAAAGTAGCGTGGGATTTAAACGAAAATACAGAAAACAGATACCAATTGGTTTATGAAATAGCAGAACTCGCAAAAAAACTGGTTGACGAAACCCAAGCAAAAAAATCCCGTGAAGAATTCGGATTTGACGAATATTACGAAAGCTCTTATAAAAAAGAAAACCCCGTAGAACACGCTATTATGGTAAAAGCATCCGAAGCCGACGACAACAGATTGGTAGGCTAAAAGGCTGTTTCAGTTGAAAAGTCGAACAGTCGAATAGTTTATAAGAAGATAAGATGAGTAGATGCGTGGGTTATCCTACTACGCCTCTTGGCATCTTCGCCTCTTGTCCCCTGTTTTAACATTTCTATTTACTATTTACTATTTACCATTTACTGCTATAATGGCTTTATGCAAAAAACTCTTGATTTTATCAACAAAAAAACAAATAATTTTCAGCCCGAAATCGGAATTATTTTAGGTTCGGGACTTGGCGATTTTGCATCCGAATTTGAAAGTATAAATATTCCGTATTCTGAAATTCCTGATTTTGAAACTTCTACCGTACAAGGACACAAAGGTCAGCTTGTTTTTGCTCAAATATGCGGTAAAAGAGTTGTTATAATGCAGGGGAGATACCATTTTTATGAAGGTCATTCCATGCAAAAAATCACTTACCCTGTTAAAGTTATGAAAAAACTGGGTGTCAAAACCCTTATTATAACTAATGCCGCCGGTGCAGTAAATAAAGCCTTTAACCCTGCCGATTTAATGGTTATAACTGATCATATTAATTTAATGGGGACTAATCCTTTGGTGGGGTCAAATGACGAGACTTTAGGCCCAAGATTCCCCGATATGAGTGAAATTTACAAGAAAAATCTTATAAAAATTGCCGAAGAAAGTGCAAAAGAACTCAAAATAAAACTCAGAAAAGGAGTTTACGCTGCAGGTGCCGGTCCCAGTTATGAAACGCCTGCCGAAGTAAAGATGCTCAGAATCATTGGTGCTGATGTTACAGGTATGTCTACCGTTCCTGAGGCTATAGTTGCAAATTACTGCTCAATGGACGTTTTGGGCATAAGTTGTATCTCAAATTATGCTGCCGGCATTACTGATTTAAAACTTTCTCACGCTGAGGTTATTGAAACAACAAATGTCGTAAAAAACAAATTTAAAAATCTTATCTTAAAAATATTGGAAAGAATTTAGACCATAATTTCTGATAGAGTTTCTAAATATTTTGTTGCAAAGACTGCACCGACAGCCCCGTCTGAAGCTGCTGTTATAACCTGTCTGAGCGGAGTTTTTCTTATGTCGCCGACTGCAAAAACTCCTTCAATAGAAGTTTGCATTCTTTCATCTGTTATAATAAATCCGTTTCCGTCTTGTTTAATTTGACCGTCAAACCCTTCTACATTCGGGCTGAAGCCTATATAAGGAAAAACGCCGTTTACTTCAAGATTTGTGGTTTCGTTTGTCTTAACGTTTTTCAAAACAAGGGTGTTAACAAGGTCATCACCTAAAATTTCAACAGGAATGGCGTCAAAAACAAATTCCACTTTTTTGTTCTTGAAGGCTCTTTCCTGAATGATTTTGTCTGCTCTTAGAGTATCGCGCCTGTGTATGATATAGACTTTTTTGGCAAATTTTGTCAAATACATCCCTTCTTCGACTGCCGCGTTACCGCCGCCTATTACAGCAACATTTTTGTCTTTATAAAATGCCCCGTCGCACACCGCACAGTAGCTTACCCCTCTTCCCAAGAATTCTTTTTCTCCGCTGATTCCCAGTTTCTTGGATTTTGCACCTGTTGCAAGAATTACGGTTTTTGCTTTAAAAGTAGCTTCTTTGGTCTGGATTATTTTAATTTGAGCCGTAAGGTCAATTTTATCTATTTCTTGCATGGGAAATTTTTTGACATCAAATCTGTCGACGTGTTTTTCAAAATTTTCCATTAAATCAAAGCCGTCTATAAGCCCGAAGCCCGGATAATTTTCAAGCTCAAGATAATTTGTAGGCTGTCCGCCCAACATGCTTATATCGATTATGGCTGTAGAAGATGCCCCTCTTGCAGCATAAATCGCCGCAGAAAGCCCCGCAGGTCCGCCTCCTAATATTACCGTATCAAATTCATAAGTTTTCATCTTTTTTCCTCTCA
>DAOQAU010000063.1:0-8742 GCA_035354275.1 Candidatus Gastranaerophilaceae bacterium | reverse complement strand
TACGATATGTTTGCTTTTCAAATCTTGTCAAATGATTCTTTAATTCCGATAGGCTCTGCAAAAAGCAGTTATCCGGAATATTGTACAACATCAAGCAATGCAAACAGCAGCGGATTCGGTTGTGCAAATAACGCTCTGTACGTAAAAGACTACTTTAAAACCCTGCCTTAACTTCATAAAAGCACAAAAGTTATTTTTTCCATTACCCCATCAGGTAATAATTACCTTACCTAAATATTGTACTAACAGACATCGTTTTTTTTATTTATGAGGATACAATTAGAGTGTATTTTTTTAGAAAAAGTCCCTCTTTATCAGGGACAAAAAATCAAAAAAGGAGATTTAATCATGAAAAAAATGCTTGTATCCCTGTTTGCTATCGTTGCACTTGCAATAGGTTCGCAAACAACCTTTGCGGCTTGTCCGTGTTCAAACCCCTGCCCAGCATGCCCTGTTATAGCACCATGCTGCTCAACAGCAATGCCTTGTCCTGCATGCCCTGTTTTAGACCCTTGCAGCTGCGGACACCAAAGCTGTTGCAATTCTTGTTGTGACAGTTGTAATTCCTGTTGTGACAATTGTTGCAAAAAGAAATGCCGTTGGTGGAAATTCTGGGAAAACAAAAACTGCTGCTATAAATGCAACAGCTGTTGTGACTGCTGCGATTAAAACCTGAAACTTATAGTTAAAGTTTTTTAATCTCATGGAAGCGGACCGAAAACCTTTAGTTTTCGGTCCGCTTTTTATTCATTGCCTTTGTGTTTAATTCACAATTACTCTTAAATATTACCTGTTCAGATATGGTCTTTTAGTATTGCGGTTATACAATTAAATCAATAACAAGTTACGTATAAATTTAAGTGAGGAACTTAAAAAAGTAGTTAAAAGGAGATTTTTATGAAAAAAACATTACTGGCATTGGGGATTTTAATGACACTAATCATTAGTTCTCAAACAACTTTTGCGGCATGTCCTTGTTCAAATCCTTGTCCTTGTTCAGAACCATGCGCTTCGGCTTGCCCTGCTTGCCCTTGTGACTGTGCATGCCCTGCTTGTCCTTGTGACTGTGCATGTCCTGCTTGCCCTTGCGATCCTTGCTGTGACAAATGCTGCAAGAAAAAATGTACCTGGTGGAAAATTTTTGAAAACAAATGCTGTTGTAAAAGATGCGATGACTGCGGCTGTACTTGTAAAAGATGCCACTGGTGGAAATTTTGGGAAGATAGACGTTGTGTAAACAATGGCAGCAATTGCAATAAATGCAATAAATGCTGTGATTAAAAACCTAAAAAGTGACTTTATAATTTTCGGGCGCAAACCTTCGGTTTGCGCCCTGTTTTTAAATTATTCTTCTTCTGAAGTATCAACTTGAACAGTTTCGACCTTAAGCGACCTTTTCCATAATTCCTGAAGAGAGGCTTTATTTATAGGGTTTTCAAACCACTTTCTAACCCATCTTTCATCAGCACCCAATCCGCCCGACAATTTTTCCCCGTTATTTAAACTGTAAACCGTTTCAGATATTCCCATTCTTACAATAAAATGAGGGTTTTTGTTTTGTTTTGACATCATAAAAATCTTTAAATTATTATATTTATACAGGTTTATATTTTGGGCATTAGGAGTATTTGCCTGTTGCGCAGATAAAAATTCTTTTAAAGATTCTTCAAGATTATGAAATTCTGACATAAAATACCTCTTACAAAAACAATTTTAAAGTATTTTACTTAAAAAATCAATCTGCAATCCCCTCTTGATTTTAGATTGGCTAAGTGGTAGTATTTATTATTAATTGTGTTATTTTGGGGGAAAAATGAAAATCACAAAACCTGCAAGTGCCAAAGATCGTATTGTTTTAGCTTTGGATGTTGACAATATTAATACCGCAAAGGATATTGTAACCGAATTAAAAGATTACGTAGGCTTTTTTAAGGTTGGATTACAGTTACTTACAAGCTGCGGTTTTGAAGCCATAAAAATGGTTAAAGAAACAGGGGGCAAAGTTTATTGCGACTTAAAATTTCATGATATTCCAAATACAGTTGCGCATGCCTGTGCCAATTTAGTGAAACGTAATATTGATTTTTTCAATATACATTTACAAGGCGGTTCAAAAATGGTCTCACAAGTTGTAAAAGCGGCAAAAGAAACTTCAAAAGATCTTAATACAGAGCCTCCGACTATTTTAGGTGTAAGTTTATTATCAAGTTTTGGTCAAAGAACCCTAACACAGGAATTATGTGTTGACAAAAACATAGAAGAATACATTATGCAGCTTGCTTTAATGGCAAAAGAAACTGGCCTTGACGGAATTGTGGCAAGTGCCGCAGAAGCTAGAAAAATAAGAAACGAATTGGGAGATGATTTTATAATCATGTGCTCTGCAACAAGACCCACATGGGCGGCGGTAAACGACCAGGTAAGGGTTGATACTCCGACTGAAGCAATTAATGCAGGAGTGGATTATCTTGTTATAGGACGTCCTGTTACAGAAGCCCCTGATAGAATCGCGGCCGTAAATTTAATTATAGATGAAATCAACACTGCACTGAACGAACAGGTTATTTTAGGAGGAAGATAATGATTATAGGAGTTCCAAAAGAAATAAAAAGTTGGGAAAACAGAGTTTCTCTGACCCCCTCAGGAGCAAAAACCTTAATTGAAAACGGTCACAAAGTCTTTGTGCAAACAACCGCCGGATTAGGCAGCGGTTTTACAGATGAAGAATATGAAAAAATCGGTGCTGTTATACTTCCGACCATAGAAGAAGTCTATCAAAAGTCTGAAATGATAATTAAAGTAAAAGAGCCGCAGCCAAGCGAATACGGACTGATGAAAGAAGGGCAACTTATATTTACCTATCTGCACCTTGCCGTAGAGCCTGAATTAACCAAAGCTCTTTTAAAACGCAAAGTAACGGGAATTGCCTATGAAACAATTCAAAAAGAATGCGGCGAGCTTCCTCTTTTAACTCCAATGAGCGAAATTGCAGGAAGAATGGCAGTCCAAATAGGTGCATCATTCCTTGAAAATCCGCATGGCGGCAGAGGCGTTTTGCTAGGTGGAGTTCCAGGTGTTCCGCCTGCCGAAGTCGTAATTGTCGGAGCAGGTGTTGTCGGCTTAAATGCAACAAAAATAGCTTACGGAATGGGCGCAAACGTTACAGTAATTGATTTAAACCTCCATAAACTAAGATATTTTGACGATATTTTCCACGGCAAAGTAACAACTTTGATGTCAAACAGTTTAAATATCGAAGAATGTGCCAAAAGAGCTGATTTGATGATAGGTGCGGTCCTGATTCCGGGCGCAAAAGCCCCGCATTTAGTCAGCGAAGAAACCGTTAAAAAGATGAAAAAAGGTGCTGTTATAGTTGATGTTGCGATAGATCAGGGCGGAATTTTCGAAACAATAGACAAAGTTACAACTCACGAAAATCCCGTTTATGAAAAACACGGTGTAATGCACTACTCTGTTGCAAATATTCCGGGAGCCGTTGCAAGAACTTCGACCATTGCACTTACAAACGCAACACTTCCTTATGCACTCAATCTTGCGAACAAAGGCTTCATCAAAGCGGCAAAATCCTGTTCTGAACTTGCAAAAGGTGTAAATACCTGCCAGGGGCACCTTGTTTCAGAGCCTGTTGCAGAATCTTTAGGCTTAGAACACACCGAATTATCACAAATAATTGGCTTTTAAGAGTTAAAAACCTTTTTTAAATATTTTCCTGTGTGAGATTTTTCCATTTCGCTCACCTCTTTTGGACTGCCTGTTGCAACAATTTCTCCGCCGGCATTTCCGCCTTCAGGGCCTAAGTCAATTATGTAATCTGCAATTTTAATTAAATCCATATTGTGCTCAATTATCAAAATTGTATTTCCGCTGTCTGCAAGCTTTTGCAATATTTTAATTAATTTATCCAAATCATACCAGTGCAGACCAACCGAAGGCTCATCCAACAAATACAAGGTTTTTCCCGTTGCCCTTTTATTTAATTCGGATGCGAGTTTAATCCTCTGTGCTTCACCGCCTGAAAGCGTTGTTGCGCTCTGCCCGAGTTTAATATAATCAAGCCCTACATCATTTAAAGTTTTTAACTTATTTTTAATCGAAGGAATATTTTCAAAAAATTCCAAAGCCTCGCCCACACTCATTTCAAGCACATCAGAAATTGTTTTTCCTTTGTATTTGACTTCCAAAGTTTCTCTGTTATAGCGTTTCCCTTTACAAACATCGCATTTAACATAAACATCAGACAAAAAATTCATTTCGATTTTCAAAACGCCATCACCCTTACAAGCTTCGCAGCGTCCGCCCTTAACATTAAAGCTAAATCTTCCGGGCTTGTACCCCCTGACCCTTGCCTCGTTTGTCCTTGAATATAAATCACGAATATGGGTAAAAACATCCGTATAAGTTGCAGGATTTGAGCGAGGAGTTCTTCCTATAGGCGATTGATCAATATCGATAACCTTATCAATATGTTCAAATCCTTCAATCTCGTCAATTCCTTGAGGCTTTGGCTTATTTTTAAGCAATTTATACTTTGCATATTCATAAATTAAATCCTGCATCAGTGTTGATTTTCCCGAGCCTGAAACCCCTGTGAGTACAGAAATTCTACCCAGCGGAACATCAACATCGATATTTTTTAAGTTGTTAAGTCGGGCATTTTTTACCCGTAAAAAATGCCCGCTTCCTTCTCGTTTTTTTTGCGGAACAGGAATTGTTTTTTCGCCGCTTAAATATTTACCCGTAATTGATTTTTTACAGTTCACAATATCATCAATACTGCCTTTTGCGACAATTTCACCGCCGTTAATTCCCGCATTAGGTCCTATATCCACAATGTAATCTGCGTGTTTAATTGTTTCTTCATCGTGCTCGACCACAATCAAAGTGTTTCCGAGATTTCTCAATTTTATCAAAGTCTGAATTAACCTGTCATTGTCCCGCTGATGAAGCCCGATTGAAGGCTCGTCAAGCACATAAAGCACTCCGGAAAGTCCGCTTCCTATTTGGGTCGCGAGCCTTATTCTCTGAGCCTCACCACCTGATAAAGTGCCTGCCATTCTTGCAAGAGTAAGATAATTAAGCCCGACATCAAGCAAAAATTTAAGTCTGTCACGAATTTCTTCTAAAACCTGCTTTGCAATTTTCATTTGATAGTCACTCAATTCCAAAAACAAATCTGAAATGAAGTTAAATGCTTCATCTATGGGCAATAAAGTGAATTCATAAATGTTTTTATCATTAATTTTTACCGCAAGCGGAAACGGTTTAAGCCTTGCTCCTCCGCAAGCGGTGCAAGGTGTTGTAATCATATACTTTTGGATTTCGCTTGACCAATATTCGGAATCTATATTTTCCTTATATTTTTTCTCCAGATAATTGATAACACCGGGGAATTTCATATAATGTGTGCCATATCTTTTTGTCACAAAATCTTTCACCCTTATTTTAATAAGCTCGTCATCACCGCCGTATAAGATTATATTTTGCTCATCTTGGGTTAAATCTTCAAAGGATTTGTCTTTATCAATGCCGTAATACTCGCAAACGGAATTTATCAAATCGGCATAATATTGGTTTGTTGTTTTTGCCCAAGGGTAAATCGCTCCTTGCGAGAGTGATTTTTTTCTATCGGGAATAACCAGATTAGGGTTAACTACATTGTCGGCACCAAGCCCCGAGCATCTTTCGCACGCACCATAAGGATTGTTAAAACTAAAAATCCTGGGTGCAAGTTCTTCAAAACTTAAGTTACATTTCGGACAGGAAAGTTTTTCGCTGAAGATAATTTCTTTTGACCCCTCACCTAAATTTCTATGGCTCGTAGCCTCGCCATGAAATTCTCCCTCTCCCGCAAGGGGCGAGGGATTGGTTAAATTTTGCTCCCTCCCCCCTTGCGGGGGAGGGCTGGGGTGGGGGGTATATTCGACAACATCCACAATAATTATCCCGTCGGCTTTTTTGAGGGCTATTTGAACGCTGTCTGCTATTCTTGATATTGCCTCGTCTTTAACCACAATTCTGTCCACCACAACATGAATCGTATGTTTAATATTTTTTTCAAGTTTGATTTCGTCTTCATCAAGGTTAAAAATCTGACCATCAACTTTAACGCGGACAAAGCCTTCCTGTCTTAATTCTTCAAACGTTGACTGGAATTCGCCTTTTTTCCCGCGGGCTATAGGTGCCAAAATTTGGATTTTGGCTCCTTCACCTAATCCCAAAATTTTATCAACGATTTCATCTATTGTTTGAGGCTTAATTTCATCTCCACACTCCGGGCAGTAAGGAGTACCGATTCTTGCATACAAAAGTCTGAGATAGTCATAAATTTCGGTAACCGTTCCGACAGTCGAACGCGGATTGTTACTGGTTGACTTCTGGTCTATGGAAATAGACGGAGAAAGACCTTCAATGTGTTCGACATTAGGTTTGTCCATTTGTCCCAAAAACTGGCGTGCGTATGTTGAAAGACTTTCAACATATCGCCTTTGTCCTTCTGCAAAAATCGTATCAAAAGCAAGCGAACTTTTACCCGAGCCTGAAACTCCCGTAAATACAATTAATTCATTTTTCGGCAGCTCAAGAGAAACGTTTTTTAAATTATGCTCCTTAGCCCCTGTTATAATAATTTTTTCATTCATAAATAAATTATCGCATATAAAAAAAATATTACATTAATTGTAAGGAGAGTTTTTTAGCCGGTGCGTATTCCGGTAAAATCGACAGGCAGTTATTTACAGACTGCTTTGCGAGTTCTTTTTGCCCCTTTTTTAGATAACAATTTGCAAAAATAAGATGCATTTCAGGGTCGTAATAAAAATTTTCCTTTGCTTTGCCCAAAAAATATAAAGCCAAATCAATAAAATCATTATTATACATTACTCTGGCAATAAATTTATAACTTTCAGGGTTTACAGAGTAGAAAATATCGGCACCGTTTATAATATTTTCGACATAATCGGCTCTGCCTGCTTTAATAAGTAAATTCAAATCGATTTCAAGAAAATTTCTTATCTGAAAATATGTAGGAGCAGTAGTTACATGCCCTTCAATAAATTGAATAAATCTTTTCCCCCAATCTGCCCTCAAATCGTCCTCACTATTTTTGGAGAAAATTTCTTTTGCTTCTTTTAATTTCCCTGAAAGCATTTTGCAATAAGCCAACTCCAAAAAATAAGAATTTTCTTCAAAAAACTTTTGAACAGATGAAATATCACCCGACAAAAATTTTTCCTTTGCGACTTGATAAAGTAATTCTGACACCATAATTATTTCTTTTTTATAAATATTTTATTGGTTTTTTCAGGCATTATGTCATTTTGTGCCTGCATTAAAGAAGTTAAAGAATCAAGGCTTTCAAGCGATGTTTTATTGCTCATTGTATTTGCAAACTGAATTTGTTTATAAACTTCTTCCCTGTATATTTTAACACTTTTGGGTGCTTCTATAGCAATTTTGCAATGATCAAACCGAGATTCCAAAATTGTAATCTCGATGTCATCATTTATTATAATTTTTTGTCCGTTTTTTCTGGATAAAACTAGCATACTGCCTCTTTTTCAAATAAAGGAAAATCTACGGGAAAATCATTGCTATTAAGAACAATTTGTCCTGCCTTATTATTTTTTATGTTAATAATAATAGGCGCAAGAAGGTTTACCGTTGACTTGCGCGGGTTTTCGCGCGGGATTACAACAATATTAAGCGACAAAATATCTTCGGCTTCTTTTATTCCAAGTGTTTCTTGTGTCGTTTCGGGAAGCTCAAAAGAATAATCTATCCCGAAAAAACCCGGAACTGTAACCACAAAAGCAACTTCGGGGAAATCGACAGCTTGAAGCCACCTGAAAGCCGAATTTTCTTTGTGTTCGATAAGTGCAAATTGTTTCTCTTTTTCATATCCTATAATTGGCTCGGAAAAATCAAAAATGAATTTTTCTGAAACTTCTATTTCGCCAAATCTTGTTGTTTTTATTTTCATAATTTTCTCTCTTTTTATTTGTTTTCATTAAGATTGTAGTTAAAATCAGGCATCATTGAATTCATAATCATAGCCTGCATAAGCTGAGGTGTATAACTGCTTTCGCCGTTGGGTTTTTGCGCCATCATAAAAGGTAGCATATTAAACATCGCATTATTATTGTTGTTGTTTTGCATATTATTACCGCCAAGCATCATGCTCATCTGTGCCATTTCAGCACTTTGAGCATTCAACATAGGATTATTAACTTGAGCCATTGGATTTGCAAAATTTGTAAGCCCTGCTTGATTTAAAACCTTAAGCGCAGCTACAATTTCATCATTTGTAGGTTGTTTCGGCTGCTCGCTTTTTTGAAGAAGTGTTGCATTGGTTTCCTCAACAGTCATAGAAAGTTTTTCCGGCTGCTCTATTTTAGAGCGTTGATTTGAATAGTCTTTAAATTTTCTAAGATCATAACTATCCATTTCTTTATCACTATTCATTTCCTGCTTAATTACATCAAGCCTTTTTTGCTCCAAGTCTTTTCTGACTGCATTTGAAAGACCCTTTCCATAATTGTATCTAATCATTTTTTCCAATTCGCCGGAATCATCCCCAATTTTACATTTATCAGGAGTTTCCAAACACATTTTACCCGTAGTGGCATATTCGTACAATGTAGGATTAGGTTTTAGTGCCAATACTTTTGAATAAGCTTCTATTGCCTTATCTTGCTTTCCGGCTTGAGTATAAGACATTGCAAT
>DAOQAU010000062.1:6624-8744 GCA_035354275.1 Candidatus Gastranaerophilaceae bacterium | reverse complement strand
CGCACCCAAAGACAGACACCACCAAAGCGGATGAATATAAGCTTCACCCATAGCCTTTTGGACTTCCAAAAGCATAGGTGCCATAGTTACTGTATAAGGGATATTGTCAATAATTCCGGATAAAATTCCCGAAGCCCACAGAATAACCATAGCGGCGACTTTTTGCGATCCGTTTGTAATATCCAAAAGCCACTGTGCCATAAGACTTATTCCACCAGAGGCTTCAACACCTCCGATTATAATAAAAAGTCCGATAAAAAAGAAAATCGTATTCCATTCAACATCATGCAAAATTTGATGCGGCTTTTCAAACATCAAAAGAAAAGAAGCCCCCGCCATTGCGACAATACAGGATTGAACATGTATAACATCGTGCAAAACAAAACCCAAAACAACAAGAAAAAGGACTATCGAAGAACGAATCATAAGATTGTAATCTTTTATAGTGCCTGAATTATCAAGCTTTGCAATATGTTCCATTTTTTCAGGAGATGATTTTAAAACTTTTCTGAACATAAAAACCAATATCGCTAAACTTATAAGCAAAATAATCAAAACAATATCGGTTAATTCAAGCAAAAAATCCAAAAATGAAAGCCCTGCCGCACTTCCGATAATTATATTCGGCGGATCACCGATTAAAGTGGCAGTTCCGCCTATATTTGAAGTCAAAATTTCCGTTATCAGGAAAGGAACGGGAGTAATATCCAATTCTCTTGCGACAACAAAAGTAACAGGCATTACAAGAATTACGGTAGTAACGTTATCCAAAAAAGCCGAGGCTATTGCGGTAAAAACACCTAAAACAAATAAAACAGATTTCGGATGTCCTTTGGTAAGTCTCAAAAGTTCTGTGGCAAACCAGTTAAACATACCGCTTCTTGCGGCGATATTTACGATAAGCATCATTGAAACAAGCAAAAATATAACATTAAAATCAATGTAATTTATAAAATACGCAGGATTTAATTCTCCCTGCATCCCTTTTTCCTGAGATAAAGGCCCTAAAAGTATTGCAATGGTTGCACCCGCAAGAGCAATAGTAACTTTAGGCACTTTTTCCGTTGCAATAAAAAAATAAGCTAAAAGCAAAATGGCAACCGAAACCAAAATACTGTTTGCATGAACAAAATTCTGAATAAATTCCATTTAAAGCTACCTCGCCCTCACATCATGACTATTTTAGCACAAAAAGATTATTTTTTCACCGCCGCACGCTCGCGAAGCTTCTTGTGATAAGTAATTGCAAAGCGGTGAGCCTCATCACGGATTCTTTGGAACAAAAATAAAGCTGAAGAATTACGCGGCAAAATTACGGGTTTTGATTGATTTGGCAGAAAAATTTCTTCCTCGCGTTTTGCGATTGAAACAATGTCAATTCCTAATGTTACGTCATCCTGAACTTGTTTCAGGATCTTATCAGCGTTATTTTTTTGGATTGCTTCGTCGCAAGCTCCTCGCAACGACGAAACAGAAAAATCATTTACAATATCCATAACAGCAGACAACTGTCCTTTTCCCCCATCAATTATTATCAAATCGGGTTTTTCCCAACCCTCATCGCCTAAACGCTTTAATCGCCTTGTCAAAACCTCTTTCATTGAAAGAAAATCGTCGGGTTTGCCTTCTGCAAGTTTAATCTTAAATTTTTTGTAAGCCGATTTTTTGCTTACCCCGTTTATAAAAGTCACCATTGAAGCAACAGTTTTTGTGCCCTGAATGTGAGAAATATCATAACATTCAATTCTATGAGGAAAGTTTTTAAGCTTTAATTTTTCGGCTAAAAATGAGCCTATTTCATTAAAATCGTCTCTTATTTTAGACATTTTTTCGATTTTAGCATTACCTAACAAGACTTTTGCGTTTTTATCGGCAAGTTTTTGAAGCTCCTGCCCCTGCGTGCTTTTTGCGTAACTGATTTTAACTTTCTTTTTCGCCAAAAGTTCAAGCCAATCCTGATAGAGCGTTTTTTCACCTAAAAGTTCAAGCTGATTTGAAACAATCGTGTCGGGAAATTCTAACAAAAGATTACCGTAATATTCTCTGAAAAAAGTTTCCATAAAATCTTTTAACCCGACGACCATATTTTGTCCATTCCCCTCGCCCCTTGCGGGAGAGGG
>DAOQAU010000062.1:0-6524 GCA_035354275.1 Candidatus Gastranaerophilaceae bacterium | reverse complement strand
GGTAAATGTTTCAATTCCATGCGAATTCCCCTCGCCCCTTGCGGGAGAGGGGGTAAATGTTTCAATTCCATGCGAATTCCCCTCGCCCCTTGCGGGAGAGGGGGTAGGGGTGAGGGGTAATTCAACAAAATAAACAAAATCCTTTTTATCAATCAATCTGCCTTCACGAATCATCAAAATAACAATGGCAAAAATTCCGTCATCATAAATTAATGAGATAACATCCTGATTTAATTTAGTATTTTCAAAGACAACCCTTTGCCGCTCAAGTGTTTTCTGCAAATCGATATAACTATCGCGAAGTCTTGCTGCTTTTTCGTACTGCTGAGAATCCGAATACTCCTGAATTTGATTTTTTAAATATTTTATAAGCTCGCTTTGCTTTCCTTGCAAAAACAACTCTGCCTGTTCTATCAATTTTTTATATTCCTCGGAAGTTACCATTCCCTGACAAGGCGCAAGACATCGCCCTATTTGATAGTAAAGACATGGGCGGCTTTTAAATTTAGGTTGTTTGCACTGTTTGAGCGGGAAAATCTTTTTCAAAAAATCCAAAGTCGCATACATGGCGCGCGCATCTGTGTAAGGTCCGTAATACTTACCTTTTTCAAGATTCATATTGCGCTTTCTTGTCACTATAATTCGCGGAAAATCTTCGTCTGTTATCAAAAAATAAGGATATTTTTTATCGTCTTTTAATAAAATATTGTACTTTGGTTTGTGCTTTTTTATTAAGTGTGATTCCAAAATCAAAGCTTCTGCTTCTGAATTGGTCACAATATATTCGAGGTTTTCAATCTGAGGCACAAGCACATTAAGCTTTGCACCTTCAAGAGTTTTGTTAAAATAACTTTTAACTCTGTTTTTTAGGCTTTTTGCCTTTCCGACATAAATGATTTCACCCTTGATATCGCTGTATAAATAACATCCGGGTAAAGACGGGAGCAGTTTTAATTTTTCGGACAAAATTTTGTTCATAAGTAGATTATATAACAATTTTTCAATAATAGTAGGGTGGGATTGCTATCCCACCGATAATAATTCTTTCTTTTTGTAAACCTACTTTCGTGTGTCGACAAGAAATGAACCGTTTTATTATGTTACTTCTTTCTTTTATATATCGACGGCAAAAGAAAGAAGTAACCTAGTCACTATTGTGAATAAATGCTAAAGAGTGGACTATTCAAGCAAGCCGTGACGCCATTTTGCACTGAAACAAGTTTCAGGCAAAAGAAGGCAGAAAGAAAAAACACTCTTTTGGCTGCGCCGCCTGCTCAGGCAAAGCCTTCGCTTAAAGAACGTTTCGATTGATGAGCAAACTCATCAATCGAATTAAGGGTTTCAGAGTGAAACCCTGCACGGGCTCTTATCAGACCCTATCGGAGTGAGCAATTGACACTTAACGAAACAACGACAAAGCGAGTGTGTTTGAGCGAAGTGTAAACGGAGCGAGTTCGCGAGCTTGGGTTGAGTTTAGTGTAAATTAGCGAACGAAGATCCGGTCGGGAGCTTCTTTGCCTACTTTCTTGTCGACACAAGAAAGTAGGTTTACAAAAAATAATTAAAATTAATGCTTTCTAGATTGCTTCGTCAGAAATAAATTTCTTCCTCGCAGTGATATGAGCGGGCGGACAAAAATCAAAATACATTTACCCCCTCAGAATGACGTAAATAATGATTTAATCGAATTTTATCGAATCGCCTTTAGAAATGTTTGTTGAAGAAATTGTGCCTGAAGGAAGTTCAACTACATAATAAGAATTGAAATGTACAGGCAAAATTCGCCACGGTTTTACATTTTCGTATAATGCGACAATTTCATTTTTCTTATTGACAAACAAAACATCTATCGCAAACTTCATAAAAAAAGTATGTATCGAAAAACAAGGTTTTATGACCAAACCTTCGCCCTCTTTCAAAGTTTTTTTCAAAATAAGCCCAACAGTGCGCGAAAAGAAGCTTTTAGCCACTTCAGCCCTTTCTGCTATAACCGTATTATTTGAAGAATTGTAAACTTTCATACCCCTACACTCTTTTTTTTAACCAAAACATCCGTTATAATATATAACGTATATACCATATATATCAGTAAAAGATTTTGACCGCAATTAAACTTTAACACACCCCCCATTGAAAAGACAAGGAGCTGTCTATGATTCTTGAGTACAAAGTTGACGAAACAAACGTTCAGGCCGCATGGCTTAAAACGCTGTATGATTTAGTTGAAGAACTTAATTGTAAGTGCAAAACTTACATAGATGAGTCTTACAGCTACACATACAGGCATTTTTCAAGGACAAGAATTATAGAAGTCTATGGCTCAGACACAATGTTAGGCTGGTTAAAACTCAGGATGGAAAGATACCTGCATTTTATATCAGCTTATAACGAGAGTGGGAATATCCGCGCAGAAATGCATGACAGCATTGCTCAGGAATAAATTCCCTAATCAGTGGGGCGCGCAGGGCTTTAGGGTTTTGCGCGTTTTTTAATATTTTATTTATTAAATAGCTAATTCAAAAGGCGAATGAGCAACTTTCATAGTTTCTTCATCAATAATTCCTCTTTTAAGCTCTTTATAAGAAGCATTTTTGGAATTAAATTTTTCCTTTAAAAAGTTATAAGACACTTTTGGATCACATTTGTCACCGCAGGTGAACAAATCAACCGCAGCATAACCTAATTCAGGCCATGTATGAATTGCCAGATGACTTTCTGCTATTATAACGACTCCGCTTACGCCGTAGGGGTTAAACATATGAAAACATTTTTGAACTATTGTAGCACCGCATTCCAAAGCCGCATCTACCATCAATTTTTCTACTAAAGCTACATTGTTTAAAATATTGGGGTCACACTCAAAAAATTCAGCTAATACGTGTTGTCCCAAATGAATTTGTGTTTTTCCGTTCTGATTAATACTTGAAAATGGTGAAGTTACTGCCAATTCATGTGCCTCCTTTTGGTATCTATGTACGCGATTTTTTAAATATATCAATTTACATATTACAATAAAAAACCGTAATTTTGTATTTGTGTCAACTGATTTAAAAAATTTTAATAAATTTTTACATTTTTTATACTAAAAATCCAGTAATAATGGCTCCTTTAAACAATGTATTTTATTAATTTTTGTTACATTTCTTATAATGCTTTTTTGTTATAAAATATTTACATGAACAAAATTTTAGTAATAGATGACGATAAAAACATAAATGAGCTTGTAAAAATCAACCTTGAACTTGCAGGGCACAAGGTTATTCAGGCTTTAGACGGGATCAAAGGCTTTGCACTTGCAAAGCAGGAACTTCCAAATGCAATTGTGCTTGATGTGATGATGCCCGAAGTTGACGGATACACAGTCGCACAAAGAATAAGACAAAATCCTGACACAAAACATATTCCGATATTAATGCTGACAGCACTGTCGCAGCTTAATGACAAAGTTAAAGGCTTTGATATAGGTGTTGACGATTATTTGGTAAAACCTTTTGAAATGGAAGAATTAAGAGTCAGAATAAGAGCACTTTTAAAACGGACTAATCAAATCCCTGAATCTGCGGCGACAAAAGAAATTTTAACCTTAAATGAAATTACGCTTTTGCCCGAAATTTATTCTGTAAAAATCAATGAAAAGCAGGCAAAATTAACCCCGATTGAATTTGAAATTTTCCACCTCTTGATGCAAAATCACGGAACAATGGTATCTTCGGCAAAACTGTTAAGCGATATTTGGGGCTATGCGCCCGATGATGATGTTGAAACAATCCGTGTTCATATAAGACATTTAAGAACAAAAATAGACAAAATAGCAAACGGCAAAAAATATATAGAAACAATTTACGGCGGCGGATATAAGCTTAACGTTTAAGTTAAGTTTTGTTTCCGTATAAACAATTTTTAGCAATATTTTTTTTTACCGATTTTAAAAATAATATGTTAAGCTTTAATATTATTTCAAATCAAAATAAAATTCTCCCTTCTTCAAAGTCAAAAAATGGTTTTCATTTTATTAAATCAAAATCTCACAAAAACTGTGAAGACAAAATTTCTTTCGGAAAATCAACAAAGGCTGAGGATAAAAATTCTTTTAATACCGATTCTGTTTCAATATACATTAAAGATATTTCAAAACTTTCCAGAAAGTCCAAAGAAGAAATAAATAGATTAATTTTTCAAGCCCAAGGCAAAGGAAACACAGCCGAGAATGCAAGAAATCAGGTAATTGAAAATTATTTGCCCCTTGTTGTAAGTGTTGCAAAAACTATTACCAAAGAAAATAACGATTTTTTGGATCTTGTACAAGCCGGAAATTTAAAATTAATTGATTTGATTAACGCTTATAAACCGGAAAAAGGTGATTTTACGATATATGCGCATTGTCAGCTTAGATATTATATGCTTTCGTGTTTAAAACAAAATAAAAATATAATTTCAATACCAAAAAATGATAATGACAAGATTTCTATGATTAAGCGGGAAATTGAAAATTTTTACTCAGAAAAATTTAGGCAGCCTAACGAAAACGAACTTGCGCAAAGATTAAAAATGTCAAAAGAAAGGTTATCCAAGTTGCTTCCGTTTGCCACCCCCTTGCTTTATATGGATGAGCCTGTAAGAGAAGGAAGCTCAAAAACATTTGCAAGTACGCTCCCTGAAAATGAACAAGAAGATTGTTTCAAGATTTTCAACCCCGAAATTTCTAAAAATGACCTCGAATTTGCAATAAACCAATTAACTCCTAAACAAAGATTTGCTCTTAATTCCTTCTTTAAAGAAAATGAATTGACAAAAGATGCTGAAAATTTAGGGCTTGAAGAAACCGGCAGAATAACAGACGCAAAAGAAAAAGCACTAAGAAAAATCAGAAAAATTTTGGGAAACTTAAAAACAAAAAATGAAGAATCTAAAACATTTGAAAATTTAAATCCTGCAGAAATCTCCGGATCTTTTTCTGAAAAAAATGACTATCCTTTTGAAATGTTTCCCGCAGAACAAGCCATAAAAGCCAACGGTAAAAAAATAAAATTTACAACAATCCAATACAGAACGTTGAATCTTCTGGCTCAAAACTCAGGCAAAGTAGTATCTTACGAAACATTCTTTTGGGAAATCTGGAGAGAAAACTTTGATCCTAAAGCTAAAAAATTAATAACTATGATTAAAAGAATTAACGAAGAAATCAGTTCTGCTTCTAAGGGAGAATTTGAAATAATCAGCGTTAAAAACAAAGGATATATGCTTGCTACAGAAAAAACAAGCTTTAAAATTCATGACATTACTTTCTTCCCTGAACTTTCTTCTATAAAAATAGGTGACAAAAAAACTAAATTGACAGAACTTGAATACAAAATGATGCTGCTATTTGCAAAAAACGAAGAAAAAACAATCCCGCATAAAGAAATTCTTGAATCCGTTTGGGGAGAAATTCCTAAAAACGGAGTGGAATCAATATCAATAAAATTATTCACGCTGAGGCCAAAACTTAAAGAAATTTCTAACGGCAAAATGGATATAATAAATGTTCCGGAAAAAGGCTATAAACTTACATCTTCAAACAAAACATAAAAAAAAGAGACCTTGTGGTGGGGGTCTCCGGAATAAATTCCTAATCAGTGTGAAGTGTGTGTAGTGTGCTATGTGTTAAAATTTTTTCTCTAATATTCTCTTTTTCTCGTGCAGTTTTTAGCTGTTTATACTCTATACTTATATAAAAACTTTTTGGTATATAAAATTGCTATATCTTATATAATTTAGTTATATATTTGTTACATCTTGTTACAATTAAATAAACATTTAAATTAATCGACTTTTAAAAAGTTGCAAGTTTTGGCTTCAGCAGGTTATAATGACAGACATGAGGTATAGAGAAAACGTACGAAATTTTTGTATAATAGCACACATTGACCACGGAAAATCAACACTTGCCGACCGTTTGCTTGAATTCACAGGTACAATAGCCGAACGTGATATGCAAAATCAGCTTTTAGATACCATGGATATTGAACGTGAACGCGGAATTACAATAAAATTAAACGCTGCAAGGATGAATTACAAGGCAAAAAACGGCAAGGACTATGTTCTCAATTTGATTGACACACCCGGACACGTTGATTTTTCTTATGAAGTTTCGCGCTCGCTTGCAGCATGCGAGGGTGCACTGCTTATTGTTGATGCTACTCAGGGCGTTGAGGCACAAACACTTGCCAATGTTTATTTGGCGATTGAACAAAATTTAGAAATTATTCCTGTTATAAACAAAATTGACCTGCCATCCGCTGATGTAGAAAGAGTCAGGCACGAAATTGAAGAAATTTTGGGAATTGATGCAAGCCTTGCAATTCCTGTAAGCGCGAAAGCGGGAATAGGAATTGAAGAAGTACTTGAAGCAGTTGTTGATCTTATTCCTCCACCGGTTGATACTTCAGACAAACCTCTTAGAGCACTTGTTTTCGACAGTGCATACGACCAATATTTAGGCACACTTTGTTTTTTCAAGATAATGGACGGAAAATTAAAACTCG
>DAOQAU010000061.1:1945-9013 GCA_035354275.1 Candidatus Gastranaerophilaceae bacterium | reverse complement strand
TGGACAATCGGACTTTGTGAGGCGATTATTGAAAGCGGGCTTAAAATAACATGGTCGTCGAATACAAGAGCAGATACCGCAGACGATGAAATGGCAGAATTAATGTACGACTCCGGCTGCAGGCTTGTTAGTATCGGCGTTGAAAGCGGCTCGCAATTCATCCTTGATAAAATAGGTAAAAAAGTTACCATTGATGATATCAGAGATACTGTTAAAATCTTTAAAAGAGCAAAAATCAAAACATATAACTACTTTGTCATAGGGCTTCCTTGGGATGATGAAGATACCATTGAGCAGACAATAAATTTTGCCATTGAACTGGACAGCGATTTTGTAAGTTTTTATACAGCAACGCCGCTTCCAGGGACAAGATTTTTCAGATACGCAAAAGAACATAATCTTCTTGAAAAACAAAATTCATGGGCAAATGCCTACTATGAACCCGTTGTTAAAACCCACTGCTTAAGCAAAGAAAGAATTATGGAATTACACAAGCAGGCGGTAAAAAGGTTTTACCTTCGCCCGATGTATATTTTGCGAACTATCATAAATATTCGCTCATTTGCTGAAATTAAAAATTACTTTTTAGCAGGAATCGGGCTACTTTTAAGAAAATAGGGTACCCTAGTGTCATGCTGAACTTGTTTCAGCATCTTATCAACATAGTATGCTGGATAGATCCTGAAATAAATTCAGGATGACGTTAAGTATATGAGGTCTTGCAATAATTCGATTGTATATTCATCATCTAAATATCTCAAAAGCATTGTAGGAACTTCTTACCAAAGGTCCGATTTGATAATTTTTTATTCCGATTTTTTCAGTTAATCTTTTTAATTGTTCAAATTTTTCTAAAGAATAATATTCATTTACCGCCAAATGCTCTTTAGAAGGTGCAATGTACTGCCCTATGGTTAAAATATCAATCCCGATTGATTTTAAATCAACCAAAACCTGTTCAATTTCTTCAAAAGTTTCGCCCAAACCCACCATTAAGCCTGTTTTTATAGGAATTTTTGAATTTTCTTTTACATATTTAAGCACATCCAGTGACCTTTGATAATCAGCCTGCGGGCGGGCATTTTTGTACAATCTCGGAACTGTTTCTATGTTGTGGTTAAAAACATCTACAGGGCTTTTTATTATTGTGTCAAGTGCTTTTTTATCGCCTTTAAAATCGGGAGTTAAAATTTCTATTTTTGGCACATTCTCCCTCCCCCCCTGAGGGGGAGGGGTGGGGTGGGGGGTGATTCCCCCCTTCGAAATCAATAGATTTCGGTTCCCCCTCGAGGGGGGAACATTTTTTTTAATTTCGTTAATGCATTTAACAAAATGTTCTGCTCCGCCATCGGGCAGGTCATCTCTTGTAACCGAAGTTATTACTACATAATTCAAACCCAATTCTTTTGCCGCTTTTGCAACATTTTTCGGCTCATTTTTATCTAAAGGTAAAGGCTTTTCGCAGGAAATATTGCAAAAGCGGCAGTTTCTTGTGCAGAAATTTCCCATAATCAAAAAAGTCGCCGTGTTTTTTTGATAGCACTCATTTTTATTGGGACATCGTGCCGATTCGCAAACAGTATTAAGACAGCATTCTTTTAAAACCTTCCTGACTTTTTTTGTCTTTTCGGTATCAATTATAGGACGTTTTAAGTAATCAGGTAATCTCAATGCAAAACCTCATTTATGAGATTCTGAAACAAGTTCAGAATGACATATGTTTTTACCTCGTGTAAACTCTTGGAAGACGTACTTTCAATCTGCAAGTTAATTCGTAATTAATCGTACCTACAATTTTTGCCCACTCGTCGATAGTTAAACCCTCTCCCAAAAGCGTTATTACATCGCCTTCGTTTGCTTTTATTCCGCTTATATCAAACATCATCTGATCCATTGTGATATTTCCGATTTGTTTAACTTTTTTGCCGTTAATTTCACCAAAAATCTTGTTTGATAAAGCTCTTGGAACACCGTCAGCGTAGCCTATCGGGACAGTTGCAACGATTACTTCTTTATTCGCAACAAAAGTATGACCGTAGCTTATTCCTTCATTTGCCCCCATTGTATGAATCCTTGAAATTCTGCCTTTTAAGGACATTATGGGTGAAAGGGTGAAAGGGTGAAAGGGTGAAGAGTATTTTTGGATTGATTCATTTTTGTTCGCAATAACATTTACTGTTTCTTTTGATAATGTCGGCATCAACCCGTAAAGCCCGATTCCAGCCCTTACCATATTAAACTGATAATCAGGATATGAAATTATCCCCGCTGTGTTCAAAATATGAACGTCAAGTTCTTTTGTGTCAACAGAAGAAATTATTTTTTTAAATTTTTCAAACTGTTGTTTAGTTTCTCTTTCATCTTCGGCACATGCTAGATGCGAAAAAATTCCTTTTAAATCAATAAACTCAGCTGCTTGAACTTTTTTAATAAATTCTTCGGCGTCGGCTTCGCCGACGCCGATTCTATTCATGCCGGTATCGACTTTAATATGTGCTTTAACTTTTTTGCCTGTTCTTACAAATGCCTGCCTGCAAGCGTTAATGTGCTCATCAGAGAAAATCGAAATTATAATATCGTTTTCAACAGCACTTTCAAAAGCCCAAATCGGAACTGCGCCTAAAACCAAAATTTCACAATTTATTTTGGCGTCGCGAAGATTCAAGCCTTCGTCAATCGAAGCCACGCCCAGAACATCAACCCCTGAGGCGAGCATTGTGGGTGCGACCATTAAAGCCCCGTGTCCGTAAGCGTCTGCTTTAACAACTGCAAGAAGTTTAACTCCGTTTTGGATAAGCTTTTTTATCTGCTTAACGTTTTGAGCTAAATATTCAAGATTTACTTCAACCCAGGAATCTCTGTGAACGTTTATGTATGATTGTCTTGATGTTTTCATAAATTTAATTATATGCTAAACAAAAATAGTATGCTAAAATGAAACAAAAGAGAGGATGCAGAAAAATTAAAAATTTTTGCAAACTCAGAGGGGAAGTTTTATGAATAAAGAAGATTTGATAATCGGAATACACGGCGATGGAGGCTTTACAGGTGGTCATTACAATGTTATAGCCGGTTTTTCGACAGGATTGTTAAGAGGCTTTCAAAATTGCGGTGTCAAAGCATATTCTACAAAAGAATGTTATGAAAAAAGACTTTTGCCAAATCTTACAATAGGATTTAATGTTTCTGGTTTTGAAGCTTGGGAAGAATATTTAAAACGCAACATTATCAATATTATGTGGAATGTTGATTCAATATTTTTTCAGAATATTGAGGCAGTAAAACAATTTCAAGCTAATCCAAATTTCTTTTTATTTAATATCTCTCCCAGTGACACAGAAGCACTACAGGAATATTTTCCTCTGCTAAAACATGCCTATGTCCCTCATGCTGTTGATTTGGAACTTTGGAAAAAGAAAGATTTAGAAAAAGAATACGATATAGTTTTTCTTTCTTCGATTTTTGACTGGGAAGCTAAAATCGAAGAATTAAGAGAATCTTTGCCGAAACAAACTTTTGAACTTCTTATGATAATGTTTGAAACTTGGATGAATACGCCGAACATATCTTTTTGGCAAATGTATCAGATTTTCAAACAAGAAGCCAATTTGGTTTTGGATGTTGATCAGTATAATTTTATGTTCAAAAATTTATCTTACCTTGTTTCGTTTGCAAAAAGGGCGCAGGTAATTGAAAAGCTTCAAAACTTCAACGTAAAAATTTTTGGGAGCGGACCTTGGCACAAATATACAAAGGGCAAGGTTCAGTATATGGGAGAGTGCGACTTGCTTGAAAGTGTCGATGTAATGAATAAAGCAAAAATCGTGCTTCACGTTCATCCTTCGCAATTAACGCTCGGTTTGCATGAAAGGATTTTAAATGCAAGTGCGGTCGAAAGTTTTGTTATGTCTTCTGATACAGCTTCAATTCAGAGCGAATTCGGTGATTCTATGGGATATTTTAACCTTACAAATTTTGATGATATTGAAGAAAAAATGGCTTATTTCCTTAATAACCCTTTTGAAATGGAGCAAAAAGCCCAAATTGCAAAAGAAATTACCGAACAAAAACATACCTGGACAAAACGCGCCGAAGCGATTTTAGAAATTATTAAGTAGAAGAAGGCTCGACTTTATCGGGTAAAAACCTCACAAAATAAGAGAAAAGCACAGGCAAAAACGAAACTATAAAAACAACTTTTGCAATGCCGAATTTTTGTGCAAAAAATCCGACCAGAGTCAGAGCGACAGCGACAATTCCCCAGCTGAATCCGTTTATAAATCCCGACACTATACTTTTATAATCAGGCAAAATCCTTTGAGCCATTACAAGCATTACGGGTTGTGCCAGCATTGCAAAAAAGCCCATTAAAACAAAAATCGCAAAAGCAACATTAGGATAAGGTCTGTATGAAAGAACAAAAAGCCCTGTTAAAGGCAAAGTGGCAATCAATGAAATGTAAAAAACTGTTTTAGAACCGATTTTTTCTTCTATACGACTGCTTAAAATAGAGCCAAAACCTCCCGCAAGAAGAAATCCGAACAGGGCAAACCCTATATAAGAAGGGCTGTATCCCATATCCTTCCACAAAAACGGAAGCAATATGGTGCAACTGTTTGCCATTAAAGTTTTTGCTACAGAAACGTTAATTAAAATAAGCATATTTTTGTTTGACAAAATGTCCGAAAAAGATTTTTTAAATTCTTTGTGCTTCAAGACAATGTTTTTATCGGAAATTTTCGGTACAAAAGAAAACATTAAAAGCGCAATAACAATGCCAAAAATCGAAAGATAAGGTATTTTTTCAAACCCGAAATGTTGTACTACGCTGCCTGAAATAATCGGTCCGAGCGCAAAGCCTAATGTACCTGCAGTAATAAAAATCCCCATATTCTGAACAAAATTTCTGTCAGAAAATCTTGAAATAAACCCCAACGCCTGCGGGTGAAAAAAGCTTCCGCCAAGATTACCTAAAATCACACAAACGGTGAGAAGAAAAACGTTCGGGGCGTTTGTTCCCAAAGGGATAAAAAGCGAGCCGAAAATTAACCCCCAAAAAATAAACACTCTTTTTAAAATATTATCTGCAAAAAATCCGAAAATAGGCTGAATTAAAGAGGCGCAAACTTGAGCAACACTCATAATCAACGTTGCAATGGCTATGGTAAATCCCATTTTTGCGGCAAGAAAAGGCATAATCGGGTTTAAAAACCCAGCATACATGTCGTTTGCAAGATGAGCCGTTGTCAACCACCCCATCGCTCTTTTGTTTTTTTGAATCGTGTTCATAAGAATATTATACTTTGAAAATAAAAGAACGAAAAAGGGCGGGAGTTGCTTTGCAACTCCCGCCCTTTAACTATTCAATTAATCAACTTTTTGCTCATTTACCTCTAATGCTTAAAATGTCTTATACCTGTTGTTATCATCGCCAAATTGTATTTGTCGGCTTCTGCTATAACTTCATTGTCTTTTATGCTTCCGCCGGGTTGGATTATAAGCCCTATTCTGCCTTGAACCGCCGCCTGAATATTATCGACAGCAGGTAAAAATCCGTCAGAGGCAACAACAGCATCTTTTGTCCCGTCACATGCATAATTCAAAGCCCATTCCATAGCACAAATTCTGCTTGTCTGACCTTGTCCTATTGCAAGCGTTTTAAAATCTTTTACAATTACAATCGCATTTGATTTTGCGTGTTTTGCCACTTTCCACGCAAAAATGGCGTCTTCAATCTGCTCGGCCGTAGGTTTTGTTTTTGTAACCACCTTAAAAGTGTCTTTATCAAGCTCTTTGTTGTCCTGTTCTTGAATTAAAACTCCAAACGGAGTTATTTTAATCTCTTCATTTTGCAATAATTTATATTCTTCAAGCTTCGTGTTTAATTTAACAATCCTCAAATTCTTTTTACTTTTTAATATTTCAAGGGCATTATCATCAAAATCAGGTGCGATAACAACTTCAAGAAAAACAGAATTTAAATGTTTGGCTATTTCTTCATTTACCCCTTGAGAAAAAGCGACAATTCCGCCAAAGGCACTTATCGGATCACAGTCAAAGGCTTTTTGATAAGCATCATTCAAATCTCTGCCAAGTGCAACCCCGCAGGGCATTGTGTGTTTAACTATTGCAGCGGCGGGCACATCATAAAATTCGCTTACTATATTGACCGCAGCTGTCATATCTAAAATGTTGTTGTAAGATAATTCTTTGCCCCAGAGGATTTCGTAGTTGACCTCTTGACGGCGGAATGGCAATTCCGCCCTACTTTTGTTAGCGTAGGGTGGGATTGCTATCCCACCATCATTAATTTTGTATAATCCGGCCTTTTGATGTGGGTTTTCGCCGTATCTTAAATCCTGAATTTTTTCAAAATTAAAATGCTTAATTTCTTTATGTTCAAAAACTTCTCTTAATTTTGCACCGATTATTGTATCATAATTCGAAGTCAAGTCAAAAGCTTTCAGCGCAAGTTCTTGGCGTGTTTCTTCGGGTGCGCTTGCGGCGCGCCCGTAATCTTTTTTGTCACAAATTGCGGTTACATTTTTATAATTTTTAGCCGCCGCGCGCAAAAGTGCAATGCCTCCGATATCGATATTTTCAACAAGTTTATTTATATCGTTTGTTTGCATTGCAACTTGTTCAAACGGATATAAATTTACCACAACTAAATCAAATTTTTTGACGTCATTGATTTTGATTTCTTCTGCTTCATCCGAGTTTGTAGAATCGGCAAGGATGCCTCCAAATATTTCAGGATGAAGCGATTTTACTTTTCCGTGCAGCATTTCAGGATAGCCTGTAACTTTAGATACTTCAATAACTTTTATTCCGTTTTCTTTTAAGAATTTAAAAGTTCCGCCTGTGGAAACAATCTCAAAATCATTTTTAATAAGATTTTGCGCCAGTTCAACGATACCGTCTTTATCGAAAACGCTTATATAGGCTCTTTTTTTCATTTTTTGCTCCTTATTTCTCACTTATACTAGCATAAATATTAAAAAAAATTAAACGTATATTTGAAAATTTGCTTGTTTGTGCGACAATATAAAAGTAAATGGTAAATAG
>DAOQAU010000061.1:0-1845 GCA_035354275.1 Candidatus Gastranaerophilaceae bacterium | reverse complement strand
AGTAAATGGTAAATAGATTTTCATTTTCTATTCACTATTTACTATTTCCTATTTACTAGGACAAAAAACAGAAAAGTTAGAATAAAGGAGCAAACAAACAATGGCAAGACAGACCCCCTTAGAGAGGATTAGAAACATCGGTATAGCCGCGCACATTGATGCGGGCAAAACTACAACAACAGAACGTATTTTGTTTTACACAGGCAAAATTCATAAAATCGGCGAAGTTCACGACGGAGCTGCCGTAACCGATTGGATGGAACAAGAACGCGAAAGAGGAATTACAATTACCTCAGCAGCCGTTACATCTTTTTGGAAGAATCACCAAATCAACATTATCGACACCCCGGGACACGTTGATTTTACAATCGAAGTTGAGCGTTCATTGCGTGTATTAGACGGCGTTGTAGCAGTATTTTGCGCAGTAGGTGGTGTTCAATCACAATCAGAAACAGTTTGGAGACAGGCTAACAGATATGAAGTTCCTCGTATGGTTTTTGTTAACAAAATGGACAGAGTAGGTGCAAATTTCTATCGGGTTGTTGATCAAGTTAAATCAAGACTCGGCGGAAATGCTCATCCGATTCAGCTTCCAATAGGAGCTGAGGATCAGATGAAAGGCTTAATCGACCTTGTTGAAATGAAAGCACATATTTATACAAACGATTTGGGAACCGATATTAAAATAGAAGAAATTCCTGCCGATATGCTTGAAAAAGCAAAAGAATATAGGTTGGAACTTATTGAAGCAGTTTCTGAATTTGATGATGATTTAATGATGAAATTTATGGAAGGCGAAGAGCCTACTATAGAAGAAATAAAAGCAGGAATCAGAAAAGCGGTTTGCGAAAACAAAATTGTTCCTGTAACTTGCGGTACGGCATTTAAAAACAAAGGTGTTCAGCTATTGCTGGATGCTGTTGTTGACTATATGCCCGCACCAACTGACGTTAAAGCTATTCAAGGTGAACTTGAAGACGGAACAAAAGTCGAAAGACACTCATCTGACGACGAACCGTTTTCGGCACTTGCTTTTAAAGTTATGACAGACCCTTACGTAGGAAGATTGACATTTATGCGTGTTTATTCAGGTAAATTATCTTCGGGCTCTTACGTTATAAATTCAACAAACGGAAACAAAGAACGTATTTCAAGATTAGTTCAAATGTATGCCGATCAAAGAAACGAAATTTCTGAAGTTTACGCGGGCGACATATGTGCGGCTGTGGGATTGAAAGATACAACAACAGGAGATACTCTCTGTGATGAGAAAAACCCTGTAATTTTGGAAAAAATGACATTCCCTACGCCGGTTATCTCGGTTGCGATTGAACCAAAAACAAAAGCCGACCAGGATAAAATGGGTATCGCGCTTCAAAAACTTGCTGAAGAAGATCCTTCTTTTCAAGTTAAAACAGACCAGGAAACAGGTCAGTGCATTATCTCAGGGATGGGCGAGCTTCACCTTGAAATTATCGTTGACAGGATGCTCAGAGAATTTAAAGTTGACGCTAACGTTGGTAAACCTCAGGTTGCATATCGTGAAACTATCAGAGGAACTGCGGATCAAGATTCTAAATTTATCAGGCAATCAGGCGGTCGCGGTCAATATGGACACGTTAAAGTCAGAATCGAACCTGCGGAAGAAAATGCGGGATTTGTATTCGAAAACAAAATCGTCGGCGGTTCAATCCCTAGAGAATATATTGAACCTGCAAGAAAAGGTATGGAAGAAGCCCTTGAAGGCGGTATCTTAGCAGGATTCCCGATGATTGACGTTAAAGTCACTCTGTATGACGGAACTTACCACGATGTTGACTCTTCTGAGATGGCGTTCAAAATCGC
>DAOQAU010000060.1:0-9358 GCA_035354275.1 Candidatus Gastranaerophilaceae bacterium | reverse complement strand
GTTATCAAAACTTCAGCCAATGTAAACCCAAAAATCCTTTTTAATATTTTATTTTTCATTATTTTAAGCCTCTCTTTTTATAATGATTTTAAGCCTTAATTTTAAGGTTGTCAAATATTTTAAGCCTCCTCTTTTATTTATTTTTTGTCCGTAAAAATACGTACACGGCATGTACTACGTAGTTTTGCGGACTTTTTTAAATTTGAAAATGATTTATACTGATTATGTGGTTAAGGCTCACACCCTCGATGGTAAAGCTGTTTGCCATAAAACAGGGGATAATAGTGTTTAAATAAGGGTTTACATGGGCTACATTCACTGCTGCGGGGCAAAAAGAAAAAGCAAAAGTTATACGCTTGTACCCGAAAAAAATTATTTGCTTGTTGAGCTTGATTATTTAATAAAATGTCCTGCTTGTGGTCATACGGTAGTACAAATTACCAGAATAGATTTTAATCACGATATTTCATTTGTGAGAAAAGTCAACGAAAAAGCAAAAAAACTTTTTGAAAATTTGCAAAATTCAATTCTATGTAAAAAAGAGCCCGAATATAAAAGCATTAAAGTATTTTCAAAATTTTATCTTAATTACAACGAATTTGGAGTTAAAAAGAAATGTTATTCAAATTTAAGTTCGCTTAAAATAGGGTTGTTTGAAAACAACCCTTACATAAACCAATCATAACCAACACATATTCCATACTATCCTAACCAAGACATAACTTGTCTTTACTATCTTACTCTACTCGAGGGGGAAACCCCTCGTATTTTTTTAACAAAAAGAAAATACATTAGAATATACTGTTTTTTAGCATGTAGCATGAAATAAACTGGCCGGTGTTAAGAATAATATCGAATAGTAGCTTTTTAAAAGGAATTATGATGAAGTTATCAAACAGAGAGTTGGAAATCCTTGAGCTGTTAAGCTTTGGCTATTCCGACAAAGAAATAGCTTATATTTTAAATATTTCTGCAAGAACAGTTCAAACACACGTCATGCGAAGTGTTATTAAATTAAATGCCAGAAACAGAACAAATGCTGTAGCTAATTATATCAGGCACTACAGCTTAAATTTCAGCACCGTTTAAGGAGTAAAAATGAAAAGAATTATCCTACACTGGACAGCCGGCGGGCCCGTCCCGACTTCTTATGAAAAAGAATGTTATCACTTTTTAGTTGACACTTTAGGTAAAATCCATTTGGGCAAATTCAAGCCAGAAGCAAATCTTGAATGTAAAACAGGAATGTACGCCCCGCACACAGGAGGCGGCAACACAGGCTCAATAGGAGTTGCAATGTGTGCTATGGCAAATTTTAAAGATACAAAAAATTTCGGACAATTTCCTATAACAAGAATTCAATTTGAAGCAACTATGAAATTATGCGCACAACTGGCAAAAAAATATGATATAGACATTTGCCCCCAAAATGTTATGACACACTACGAATTCGGGCAGGCACATCCCAATACAACAAGCAAAGGCAAAATCGATATCATCTTTCTTCCGCCTTTTTGCTGGATTAAAAAAGATGATATAGGAAGCTTTATAAGATCAAAAATCAGATGGTACGTTGAAAATGAATAAAATCGGAGAAAAAAAATGACAGATACATTTTACAATCTTGGAGGAGGAATTAAACAATCTTCCACCAAAACAGAATTAGGACTTGATACAAATAAACTCTACTGGAGCGATTCAAAAAATATTGAAATTTTGCAAAATAAAGGGCTGGTAAGACAAAAAGGCAATATTTTAATTGCAAAAGATAAAAATTCCGAAAAAATTACAGGGCTGCACCAAATTAAAATGAATAAAAAAAATTTCATTTTATGCTCATCAGAAAAAGGTACTTTTTGTATATTTGATTTTGAATCAGAAGAACCTGCAAAAATTCCCATTGAATTTCAAGACAGCAAAACAGTTAATTTTACGGATTATTTAAATGGTGTAATTATTTCAAGCAAATCCGATACCCTTTATTATATGAAAAAAAATGAAACATTTGATGTATATGACTGCCAGCTTACAGATGAAGAAGGAATTCCTGTTTTTACAAACATTGTAGCTGTTTATAAAGGCAGAGTTTGGGCAGCAAAAGATTCTGTAATATATTTTTCTGCACTAGGCAAATACGATGATTTTACGACCGAAGGAGATGCCGGATTTATAAAAGATTTTCACACTGATACCGATGAGATAATCGCCCTTAAACCATATAAAGACTACCTTGCCATTTACAAAAAAAATATGGTTTATCTTCTTACCGGCTCCAATCCCGATGAATTCACTATAATTCCGTTTGCAAATAAAGGCGCGGCGGCAGTTAACGGCGTTATTAACGTCAATAATAAACAGTATTTCATAAATCAAGGTATTTTTGCCCTTGAACAAGTGGGAGAATTAAATCAAATTCAGTTGGGAAATGAAATTACTCTAAATATAAAATCCGAATTTGAAAAATTTGATACGGAACGTTTTGACGAAATAATCGCCCTGAATTATGAAAAGAAAAATCAGGTTTGGTATTTTATTCCATATAAAAACGATGATTATTTTCATACTATTTGGATTAACGATTATGTCAACAAAGCTTGGCTTAAAAGGATTTTACCCCAAGATATTACAACAGCTTGCATATTTAAAGACGATATTTTAACCGCAGATAAAGAAGGCAATATCTATAAAGAAGATTTTGGAAATACTTTTGACGGACACGCAATAGAATTTATGTGGAAATCACCTTTTTTATGTGCAGGCCCTACAAATTCAAGAAAAACAATTGATGAATTTTATTTTGTAGTAGATGAAGGTTATGATAATTATTTTAAATTTGCCACCTACAAAAATTACGATTCTGAGACAAAAGATGATGCGGATATAATATTTTCCGAAGTCATAACAACCTTAGTCTGGGACAGTGAAACCAACACTGAAAAAAATTCTTACTGGGATGATGATTCCGAGCATATTTCTTTTTGGTCTGCAAACATAGATTCAACTTATAAAGCAGAAATTTCAGAATCCAACTATTCGGTGCAACTCTGCGTTGAAGGAGATTCCATTGAGCATGATATGGCAATAATAGGACTTGAATTTAAAGAAGTATATTTAGATGAATAAAAATTCCGCACTGTTAAAAAATAAAAGTTACATTAAAAAAAGAAAGGAACAAAAAAATGAGCGATCAAACAGTAAACGCTTATTCAGCTTTTATCCCTGAAATATGGAGCCAAAAGCTGAATACAATGCTATCAAAAAATTGTGTTATGCTTCAATGCGTAAACAGAAATTACGAAGGCGAAATCAAAAATCAAGGGGATTGCGTTAAAATAATCACTCCTGCAGAAGTTACGGTTTCAACAGTAAGCTCTTCTGCTATAACCTACAACGAGCTTTCTCCTTCAACAACAGATTTAATAATAGACCAGAAAAAATTCTTTGCGTTCAAAATTAATGATGTTGCACAAGCACAAGCTAACCAGAGCATTATGGAAGCACATCTTCAAAATGCCAAAAAAGCGATTGAACAGGTTCAAGACACCTACTTACTTTCACAACATGCTTATGCCGATTCTTCAAACGTTGTAGGAACAGAACAAAGTGCTGTTACTTTAAGCAAAACAACAATCTATGAAAACTTTGTAAATCTTGCACTTAAACTCAAAAATGCAGATGCACTTTCAAACAACCAAAAACCTTGGGTTGTAATTAACCCGAGCATCGAATCTTATCTGCTTCAAAGCCCTGAATTTATAAGTGCTCACAATGTTGCAGACGAAACATTAAGAGAAGGTGCGATAGGAAGAATTGCAGGCATGGACGTTCTTGTAAGCACAAATTTATCTGCCGTAGGCGGTAAATTCTACGTTCTGGCAGGAACAAACGAAGCAATAACTTTTGCCTCCCAACTTGCAAAAATCGAAAGCCTTAGAGATAAAGACAGCTTCTCTGACCTTGTAAGAGGACTTTATCTGTACGGAGCAAAAACAGTTGTGCCTAAATCTTTGGCAAAAATGATTGTTACAGCAGTGTAAACGGGTGAACAGTGAACGGTGAACAGTGAACGGTGAACAGTGAACGGCATTAAAACTCCCTCACTGTTCACAGCTCACTTCTCACCTTTTAAGAAAGGAAAAAATGTTTAAAAATATAAAAAACAATATAAAAGAACTTGCCTACTCGGCTGTGCACATCGCGGAACAATCACTTGACACACAAAGCGGAAAAGAAAAAAAACAAATGGCTATTGAATATATAGTTTCAATGCTGCCTATATTTCAGCCGCTTAAAAGTATTGTTGTTGTAATTTTGTCAAAATTTATTGACGAAGCGGTCGAACAGGCAGTCAAATACATGAAAGACATTAAAAATTTGGAGGCATAAATGAGCCAAACAGAAAATGAAAAAGAATCGTCTTGTGCCGAAAGCCAAAATTTACAAGCAAAACCCGCTGAGAAAGAAATCAAATCTTCTCAAGCGGAAGGCAAAGAGCAAAAAGACTCTGACACTTACAATCAGGTTCTTGAAAAACTTGAAATCAAACCTGAAAATAAAGATATTCAAGAAAAGTCGGCTCCGGTTGAAACAAGAAGAGAAGACACTGATTTTTATAAAAATCAGGAAAATCTTCACATTCAAAAAGAGGTAGAAAATGTAATTGCACAAGATTTTCAAAAAATAGAAAGTCTTATGAAATTCGGTTTAATCAATTCTTGGCAAGGACAAAATTTGAAAAACCAAATAATTAAAAAAGCGTTTGATTTGGTATTACAAAATGAAAAGATTAAACAAAACCCCTCACCGGCGTTTAAAAAAGATGAAGTGTTTAGCGATTTTGAAACAAACAATCCTAATTTCTTCCAGCCTGAGGGCAGAAAAGAAGTTTTGGATTACTTGAAATCAGATGCTGTAATAATTGGAAAAGACGATCTTAAAAAAATATCCGATATGATTGAAAACATTGAAAAAACCGCAATCGAAAGATATTTACAAAAAGATTCTTACGAAAAGAACTTACAAAATTCAAATGAACTTGCAAAGCAAAAATTGACGGCAAATGCCCAAAATTCAAACTTCCAAGACAAAAATCTATCAAGAACTTTTACACGTGAGCAAATCGGCAAAATGAGCAGTGCGGAATTTACTAAATATGAGCCCTTAATTATGGAACAACTTAAAAAAGGACTTATAAAGTGAACGGTGATGGGTGAAGAGTGAAGAGAAATAAACCTTTTCACCCTTCACGCTTCACACTTTACTTGATTAAAAGGAGATAAAATGAATTACTTTGAATTAATAAACAAATGCCTGGTAGAACTTAATTACAGAAAGGTTACGAGCTTTTCCGAATTAAGCAAAAACGACCACGAGAAAATTAAAAATATACTTAACATAATAAATTCCGAAGTTTGCGGATTTGACAACTGGAGTTTTTTACTAAGAAAAACCAATTTGACACTCCCTGCAAATTGCCCGGAAATAGAAAATACGATTAACGGAAGAATAAATTCGGTTTTTATCAACAATATAAAATACGAGTACTGCGGTGATTTTGAAAAATTTATTTTAAACACACAACCGTCAAAAACCTTTAGTGCGTTTAACGATAAACTTTTATTTCCGCTTTTTAATCAGGAAAAAACCGTTGAAATAATTTACTACACTAATTTTCACGCCCAAGATTCACAAGGCTCCTCCATTCCCAAAATGTCTTTGGAGCAAGATTCTTCTATTATTCCAGATGCTTACGCGGAACCGCTTTTGGTCTATGGAACCTGCATGAGAGTTAAGGCAAACCCTGAGCATAAAAAGTTTAATTACTGGTATGGCATGTATAAAGACGCTCTTGCGAACATGCGCTCAAAAATCGGCACAAATGCTCTTGAGACACCTGAAATTAAGCTATCAAGAAACTGATTAATCCAAATAAAAAACAGGGAAGTATAAGTTTTTTTAACCGAAAAAGAGATTGCAAGATGAAAGGAATTATCAAAACAAACTCCAAAAATATCAGTTAATCCAACTTTTCCCTCCCTGTTAAGATTTTACACTAGCCGAAATATAAATAGCATGACTATTATATAATTTTTTTCAAAAAAACACAAACAATAATAAGAAATGTAAATCAAAATGAAAAACTTGACACAACAACAAAAAAAATTTGTCGCAGAATACATAAAAACACTGGATTTGGAGCTTTCCGCAAAAAACGCGGGCTACAAAACTAAAGATTACAAAAATGTTGCACAGAAGCTTTTATCAGACAAATTAATAATAAATGAGATTAAAAATCAAATTAAAAGGCAAATCTCTTCTCTAGTAATCCAAAAGGGATATATTGTCAAAAAGCTTTTAGATATAGTGGAATTTTCACTTGAAGAAGAAGACATTCTAGACAAAGACGCTCAACCCTCAGGTAAAAAGAAACTAAGAGACACAACAGCAGGCTTAAGAGCACTTGAATCTCTTTGTAAACACTTAGGGTTTGCAAACAAATCCGATGAAGAGCCTTCTGAGACAAAAATAATTACAATAAGCAACCTCGACGAAGACAAAATATAAAGGAAAAAAAATGAAAAAAGAAGAAAAAGAAATTGAACAAAAGCTTTTAAGCGAAGTTTCGCTTGATGAACTTATAAAAAAGAAAATGGAAGAAGAAATCAAGCACGAATTTGAAATATCAAAACAAAAACCCCAAAAAAATTTAATAACAGATATCACAAAAGTTCCACCTCATTTAATTTTCAGCAAAGCAGCTATTTATAAAATTTTCAACCGGCTAAACAAAACACAAACTTTTATAAACGGAATTCAAGCAGAGGCAATGCTGGGTCTGCAAAATTCTCTCAGAGATAAAATACGATTGGGACAAATAGATGCATTTTCGACACAAGATGCTTATGTAAAATTTGAGGGAGTAGAAATGTAAAATATAAGCTTTTTTGCCCGCGTAACATTGCTTTTTCCCGCTCGCAATAAGTATAAAATAAATTTACAGCGTTTTTCTTTGCATAAAGGCAAAAAACATTGGTCAAGAGTATTTTAAATAATCTGTACAGAGTGCCTACGTGCGTAGCACCAAAAAAAAGCGGTCCCCCGACCGCTAGCCTTCACTTTAGCATTAAATCTTTATTACTTTATTATAAACAAAGGTATAACTTCATTTACAAATAAAATAAGGAAAGTCAGAAATGCAAAAATAGCAAGTATTTTTTGCATATCCGCAAACAAAAACATTCTTTTATTTTTTCTCAAATCTTTTATAGCAAGAAACTCTTGCGTATAAGGCTGAGATGGAAGTTGTTTTTCAATTTCTTCAATAACTTTGCCTAATTTAACTTTAATCAAAAAGTTATAAGCATCCATATTTATCCACCAGAGAACGCAAATTGCCATACCTGCGGCACTAAAGACCAATATAGCAGAAATATCAAAAGCAAAAGCAAATCCCTTTAATAAAAACATTATAAGAAACAAACCCAAAACAACTAAAAGATAAAATTTATTGGTATGAAAACTTCTATCCACGAACTTTTCTTTTTGCTCGGTATAAAGCCTATATTGTTGAAACATAATTTCTTCAGAATTCATATAAACACCTTCCTTTCACTGAGTTAATTGTATAGTCAGATTTTTAAAAAGTCAAGTATTTATGAGCAAATTTATAAAAATAATAATAAATAAAACCCGAAAAGAGTTTAAAAACATAGAATATATACCCGAAGTGCTAAATTTGTACAAAAGATTTGCAAATTATCTTCACGACGATTATTTTATACAAAAGTATGAAGATTCGATTGACTTGATTTTAAATCTCATTGAAAAAACTTCACCGTATTTTTGGGTTGTAATTCACAAAAAAAGCAATAAAGTTGCAGGATTTGCTTTTTTAGACAATTTTATCGGAGCAGAAAACAATTTTCACTCTGCAGAGATTACAACCTGCTTTAACCCGAGTTTCTGGGGAAATTACACCAAATTTTGCGCCAAAAAATTTATAAAATACTGCTTTAAAAAGTACAAACTCAAAAAACTTAAGGCGACAATTTTTCCTCAAAATTTCAAGGTCAAAGCACTTTTAAAACGCTCGGGCTTTAAAAAAGAAGCACTTTTAAAAGCAGAAACGCTTAGAAACGGTGTTTTACAGGATATAGAAGTATATTCAATCGTAAATGGCTTAACAGGTGAACAGGTGAAAAGCTGAAAGGGTTGTATTGGCTTAATGGCTGAATGGGTGAACAGCTGAAAGGTTAATATTTTTGTTGCTTCGCAACAAATTGAACTTATTCACTTATTTACCTATTCACTTATTCACTTCTATTTACTATTTACCATTTACCATTTACTTAATAATTTACTATTTACTTAATAAAAAGGAGATTAACATGAACTTTGAAAAAACAGATGAAGATTTAACAATTCAGCTTCCGACAGAAGATGAAAAAACTCTTGTTCAAAAAATTTATCAAAAATACGACGAACTTGAAGATGACAGAAGAATCCAGCTTGACGACATAAAACTTGTCAGAAATGCCATTTACACAAATCAAGTTCCGCAGATTAACGGTTGGGATTCAAACATAGAATTACCCGACATTTACGAGCTTGCTCAGACCTTAAAGTCGCATATAAGCGACAATCTATATTCGCATCCTGATGCGATGTTTGATGTATCGGGCGTAACCCCTCAGTCACAAGCTTTTGCCAACAGACAAAAGGCACTGCTGGTAAACACTTTTGAGCAAATGAAACTTGAAGATGAATTGGAAAAAGTTATTGACGGAATTGTAGAAACAGGCGAAAGCACTCTTTTTGTGGGTTGGGAGACAAAAATTAAAAGCATAAGACGCGCACAAAGCATTGAAGAGCAGCTTATCGCACCAACTCAAGACGGATTTGTGATTGAAAACCAGCTTATTTATGACAATCCCAAGGTCAAATACATCAAGCCCGAAGACTTCGTTTTTGATAAAAACAGGCGTGACAGTTGGGATTCATGCACAAAGATTTACAGAACATACCTTGATGTTGAAGAAATAAGTGCAAACAAAGCAAACAATCTTTTAGACGAAGTCAAAATCGAAATACTGAAGGGAGTGGTGGCAGACAAAACAAGAAAAGAAACCGATAAATCAGTCTGTGACAACAGATTGGAAATCCTTGAATACTGGGGGGATATTGAATTGACAACAGGTGAAATTTTAAAAAATTGGTTAATTGTAACTGCAGGAAGGCGCGAAGTAATCCGTTTTGAAGCAAACCCTTTTATAATAAATCCTTTCATACACGCAAATATAATCGAAAACCCCTCAACAGGAAGAGGGCTTTCACCTTTGAGGGTGGCTCTGATTTTAAA
>DAOQAU010000059.1:3427-9547 GCA_035354275.1 Candidatus Gastranaerophilaceae bacterium | reverse complement strand
AAGATGTGTCTTGTAGCGTAAGTGTCGATTTAATCGGCACTTAGGTAAATGCAATCCGTTACTTTCTTGATTTAATAAGGGTTTGCGCTTCTTTAGTTATCTGGTATATGTGCGTTAAGATTGAGCCAGGAACGCGGCGCGCTGGTTCGGGCAGATTCTACTTGGCGCCGTGGTTGCCTATCTCCATGAACATTGGAGAAAACATCCAATATAATATAACAAAGGTAGTAAAAGCACCGAAAAGAAACGCAACCACATAACCTGAAATTTTATTCCAAAAATCCTCTTGCGGCTGTTGTTTACCACTGACGGATATTTCTTTTTCTTCCATGGCTCACCTCTCACAACTGATCTTGCAAAATCTTTAATAGCGTCTTAATATCCTCGGCACTTCCGTTAAAAAACTTTTGAGCACCGCGCCTGGCTCGTCCGGACGGAAACTCATAAACAAATTCATCCTTAATTTTGTATGCGTATATCTGGCCATGTGGCGTATCGATTTCTACCGCCGGCACTTGGTGGCCGCATATATCGCGCATAACCAACTTATCAAACATCGTTACGCTTTTTACCCTTCCAACTGAAGTTTTTTAACCGCCCAGGCTTGCATCTGGACTTTAAGGTTTTTCATCTCGCGGAACTTCGCTATCGCTTCAAGGTCTATCGTCATGACCTTTGCCAACTCTCTTTCAAATAGCTCGAGCAGCTGCGCTTTGGGCATAACTATAGTTTCTATCCCGAAATTAATATTTTTCTTGCCATCTATACCGCCGGTGCGCGCGGCCCACTTTGCAGCCTGACCGGATTTGCGGACAGACAACGGCAGCCGATAAACACGTTTGCGCTGATCCGGTGTCATGTTCGCCGGGATCATAATATCGTTACGCTTGAAATTTTTATAGAATTGGCCGGCAAAAACTTTTATGGTCTTTATGCCGTTGTCTTCAAGATTGTCTGTAAAATTCGTCGCGATTATATCACCGGCAGGATCAAAGTCCACTATCGAAAAAATTATGAACTCTTTCGTTAAATCCACGCCCTGATCCGCGAGCTCTTGAACGAAATATTCAATGCTCAAATATGAAGACTGCCCGCCAACCGCTATTGTCGTTATATCAAAGTCTCGGTTCACTTCTTGCAACAAGTCTGTATATGAAGTCTTTTCAGCGAATAAGATTACCCTGGCATACTTGCCACCAAGCCAGCGGTTGCCTTTGTCGTCATCGTCGAAACCGAAGTCACGATACTTGAAAAGGCCCGCTTTTACCATCACGGCAAACATATTTGAAACGATGGTGTAAGCGTCGCCCTTCTTGTTGGCCCCGACGCGGTCCATCGTATCTTTTATGTAATACCAGAATGAGCGGATATTGCCAATATCAAAAGGCTTCTGGCCGGCCTTTATTTGTTCGTAGGTCTGCCATATAACGTTTTTTATAAAAAGTGATTTGTTGATATTTTTCGCGCTTTTTCCAAACTCTTTTAAAAGTTCTTCATTCGGCATTTTCAAGATAAGTTTCTTGAAATGCTTAATGCCAAGCTCTTTTAAGACTTCGTCCTGACCGAGCCTGGCTAACTTGCGGGCATAAGTCAATAAGCGCACGTCTGTCATCTTGATTTTTTCTTCGGCGGGTTATCGCTCGATAGATCGGCGATCGCCTTTTTCACAAGCTCTAATAATTGCTGATCCGTGACCGCGGAAGTGTCCACGCCTTTAGATTCAAGCCATTTTTTAAAATGGTAGCGTGATTGAAGCTTTGCAAATTCATTGAAAAGCGCGTCCGGAGGTTCAACGGTGTTTTGAGATATCCAGCTGTCTATAGCCCATTTTGGGAATCTTAAAAGCGTTCCCAGCTTGGTATATGGTATCTCGTTGTTAGAAACTTTTTTATAGATCGTGGCTTCCGTTATGTCCAGGTAGGCCGAAAGCTCTTTGATTGTCATAATCTCTGCGGACATCGTTACTCCATATTTTGTTAAATGACCATTAAAAATTTAATGCCCAAACATCGAATTAAAAAGTGATTTATTTTTAGTAGATTCTCCCAAAAACTTTTCCAGAGTTTGAATATTCCAATAGTTTGGAGCTTCACTCTTAATTAATTCAAAATAAATTTTTGCATTATTAATATCATTTAATTTCATATATGCAAATACTATTGAACTATATAAATGAATATAAAATTTATGTCCAAATGGTGATTCAACATTGTAATGGATTTTTTTCAAATTAAGTAGTTCATTTATAAATTGAGTTTCATTGGTACCAGCATATAATTTGTCAACAATTGAAAACTCTACACCTGGTAACGCAGAATTGTTTGGATACTTATCTTTGAATTCCGTAAGCATTGTTAAGTCTGGATTTACATTTGCTATCAATAATATGGCTAACGCCTTATAGTTATCATTAATACAATTATTTTTTATATTGTTAAGTATCTCATAACCAAGTGCAGAATTTTTTTCCATTTCTTCTTCATTGCCTTCGACAAAAGAAAATCCTCTAGTAAGCATATAGGATAGCAGTACTTTTTCAGAAGTATCCGTATCCAAATTATTTATCGTGTCGTAATATTTTTTATACAATTCTTCGAATTTTGGGAAAACTTGTTTATAATTGTCATTGGCATCGATAATGTTATCCAGTGAACATGAAATAAAATAAGCATCCAATGAATTAGGATAATCTCTAAAAAGGTTGATTACTTTATTTATATACACATCTGTTTTTTCATATGCTTTTTTATTGGCGATACTGAATATCTCAAAAAATTCATCCTTGTTCTTTGGAGATTTTGCATATACAATAGTGTGTAAAAATAGCAATATCATAAATAATATGATGCATCTTAAAAAAAAACGTTTCACGATATCCTCCTTTAAAATGTAGTTGCTTTGTACAAAAAATGTTTGTTATTGTGTTCATCCAAATACAGCTCAAACTCTACATAAGCTCTTTTGCCCGGCTCATCAACATCATCAACAACGCACGCGGTGCATTTTGGTCGCTTATCCTCTGTACGAGTTTTGTCTGCAAGGTAAGTATTGAAGCTTTTTTCATTCATTTTTAACCATTTTCCAGCTATTTGGTTGGGAGTTATGCCGGTCGACGCTTTATCGAGTTCATTGGCCATTAGACCCAGCACGTTGTTCATTGATCTGAAACCAACTTTATCATTATAGCCCAGTATTACTCCGTTTGGTAAAACTTCATTCCACGTCTTATAGAATTTCAAGCAAAAACAAGCATCTAATATTAATACTTTCATATTATCTTGATATCGTTTAGATTTACTCAGTTCTTCTGGTGTCACATAAATTCCATCATTTGATTTTTCACCAACTTCCGCACCATTTCTATTAGCACTATGACCTTGAATAATAAAAAACATAGCTGTTTTTTTTGTCGGAACATACGCATTTCCCTTGGGATAATATACATATTCAGAACCGCCGCACAATAAATAGTTTTTGTTGTTTTTATCCGAGTTATCAATAGAATTGTATTTTTTATTTTCAATATAAGTTCTTACCAGCCTTTTATTAAAATATGAACATTTAGTTTTATCATATAAATCCGGTGGCACATCAAGTTGGTGTATCAATGCTGAACTTAGATAATCCTTGAAATATTCAGGTTCGCCTTGGAAAACACCTATACTTCTCTCATCAACGTGTAAAACATCCGATTTTTTTAATGCCAAAGTTGGTTGGTCATTTGACGGGGGTGGTATTGGAGTGTCTTCATCATCGTTATCTATAATATCCACCGTCCTAAAAAGACCACTACAATAACTGTTTGCATATAAACTTGAACGCTTAATTACTAATGTTTTTCTTTTATGGGTTGTCGCATTAACAATTTTTTCTCTTATAGGAAATAGTGGTTGTAATGAATTGGCATTAATATCTAATTCCAACATTAACAAGTCTTCTTGTTCATAAAATTTACCATCTTCTATTTGTTGTTCAGCGTGACAAAAATAAACAGCAGTCGTTTCAAGTGGTATGTTTAAGATTGATAAATATTCCTTTAAAATTTCTCTGGTATTTGTATAATATGCTTCGCCATCATGTGATGAAGAAGCGTATTGATTCATTTCTTCAAATTGGCTGTGATAAGATTCTATGTTTAACTTTTCGTCTTTTTCGCAATTTTCGACAATCATATAAGCATTGTAACGTTTAGCGTTTACATAATTGTCACCGGTCTTTGTAACCGTAAGCGTTCTTTCTTTTACTGCGGAATTTTCATCAAAATCTTCTCTAAATTTTATAGTTATTTCCCGAGGAATAGATTTATAAAAAGAATCTAACTGTGCTTCTACGGCTTTGAATTGGCTTGTATCATTCATCAAATAAATATTCATCAATATAGTTGAAATATAACTTGTTGTTTGGTCGTGGATACCAGAAATCGAACTATCGTCAGAAGAATATAGATCATCGTTTGGTTTTAAAACATCTGATTTGATGCGTTTTAAATTCCCCAAATGCCTGTTAGCACGAGGTAAATAATAATACTTGTTTTCATAACCAAGATATTGAACGTGTTTATCTATACAATCCTGTAATAATTTAGCACGTCCTTTCATTATTTGAACTGCGGCTGCACAATCAGGATTGTTTTTTGCAAAATTCGAATAAATATCAATAGATTCATTTAATCGATTTAACGCGATTCTACATGATTCGATTTGATATTTAGTAAGTGTTAATTGTACTCCCTGCATCCAGGCTTCGGCTTGATATAATCGTGCGTATGCACATATTTCTGGATAATCAGAGTAATTTTCACACAAAGAATAACAGTATTTTGAGATGCCTGGCATTTGGGGGTTAGGATTTTTTTGTGTAGGATCAGAATAATCCGGCAAATTTTGGGATATGTATTTTAAAAGAGCCAAGGCTTCTTTCTTTCTACTATCGTTATTATCAGGAATACTTGGCAAAGCTGTATTTGTAATTGGCGGTTCTTTAAATTCCCAGTTTGAAGGAAGTAACTCTCCTTCAACACCCGTTAATTCATCTAAATTCTTGTTTTTTTCGCCAATTCTTTTTGCAGTTTTCGAGTCGCTAATTCTTTGAGGTTGTTTCACTTTATTTGTATCTTTGTCTGGTATAAAAGGAAATCGTGAAACTTGTATCTTACCGTTAATCGTTTTTTTAACGATTTTATAAGGAACCTCAGAAGGCTTTAAAAAAGAGTTCGGATAATCTTTTTTTATTTCCGGTAATTCTGCTTTAAGTTTTATGTTTGTTTTGGACTTAGATTTTGGTAGAGGGGACTTATTTTTTAACTTTGCTTCATTGGTTGATTTAGAGCTAATTGAATCCTTTTTTAAAGATTGCTTAACTTCACTTATTCCAGCTTTGGAATGATCCAAAACAGATAAAACAAGGAACAAAGCTATTATTAACGAAAATAATTTAAATTTATCCGTCATTTAATACCTCTCAAACGAAGATGCTGATATTATACTTTAAAAAAATTTGTTCGTCAACTGCGATAATTTTTATCTTATTTCGTGATTTCCGTCCAGTGGCCTTTCTTTGCGATAATATTTTTTTTGCGGGTTATAGCAAATCTGGCGGTTATCAGAGCTTCAAAAGCTTATTGCCGGTTAACATATTGTATATTATCACACTGGACAGGATTTATCGGATTATTAGCGCCCCGCGGCTTCTCGTTATATTCAACTTCTATTCTAGGCTGCCTAATATTAGGCTTTTTTAATGTACTTCATTTTATAAGGCTTTTCACTCTATCGTCGGTGATCCTCAACTAGCGTCTAAAACACCAATGAAATATAGTGTTTTTAAAACTATCCTTTGTTTATGCCACTTTTCATTTTTTGATGCCCGGTCTCCTATTTTTGAAAAAAATAACAACAACAACTTTTGGGGCGGTATATATATTATTATATACGCGTACGCGCGCGCGAAGTTACCTGTTGTTGTTTCTTTAAGTACGTTTAATACCGTTTAGAACCGTTTAAACCGGAATAAAAACGTTGGGAGAGTAAGGAAATAGTCGAAGTAACCCCGACATTTTCAGTAGCTAACCCCGACATTTTCAGTAGCTAACCCCGACATTTTCAGTAGCTAACCCCGACA
>DAOQAU010000059.1:0-3327 GCA_035354275.1 Candidatus Gastranaerophilaceae bacterium | reverse complement strand
TGTATTGACAATCTTGTCCGTGTTTGGTATAATTCAACTGTGATCTTAAAAAGATAAGGAGCTAACCATGAATAGCGAAAAAGCAATGATGATAAAAAAAAACAGCGCATTAATACAGGTGCATGCAAAAACGCTATCAGCAATACAGCGCAAGATCATTAATTCTCTTATTTACACGATGCAAAGAACAACAGGTCAGCAAGGTAGCTACAATATAACTATTTCTGCTCTTAAAAAGTTTTGTAATATAAGCATGATTGGCAATAACGAGCTGAAAGATAGCTTTAAAGGGCTTGCCGATATAAAGCTTGAATTTAATTATCTAAATAAAGACAAAAACGAAGTTTGGGAATACATGTCTTTATTATCTCGAGTTAAAATTGTTCCAAATGAAGGGAATATTATTTTTGAGCTGCCGGAATTTTTAAGGGATAAACTTATAAACCCGCGGTTATATGCACCGATAGATATAGTTTTAATAGCCGGCTTTAAAAGTTCTTACTCAATAGTTTTGTATGAATTGATGAGAGATTATTTAAAAGCTCCTTCCGTGCCAATGATGACTATTGAAGATTTTAGAAATTTATTGGGAATAAAAAGCAATGAATATAAGTGTTTTAATGATTTAAAGAAGCGGGTGCTTGATGTTGCCGTAAAAGAAGTAAATGAAAAGACTGATATTTGTTGCAATTATGATTTGATCAAAGAAGTTGGAATCAGAAATAAATACTCGCATATACATTTTTTTGTAAGCAAGAAACCAGTTAAGCCAGCTTATGAAGAAAACGAAACTATAAAAATAAAAGATGATGCTGATTATAGCATGGACCTTTTTGAAGAATCGGTTAGCCTGGTTAATAAAACTGTGGTTCAAATTCCGGAAGGCATAATGTCCGTGGTTCCAGAGGACCATAGGACCGCAGCTTTAAAAACTCTTTTAAGTCGATTTTTGGAAAAAGGGAACGAATACGTTATTTCAAATATTAAGTATTCATTGGAACACTTCCAAGAAAATTTTATAGGCTATTTAAAAGTTGCTCTTGAAAATGATTATGCTTGCCATGTTCGTGAAGCCCAAGCAAACATTAGAGAAGCCGCCGTCAAAAAAAGCCGCCAAATCGAGCAAAAAGAAAAAGCAAAGCAGGCCGTGCATAACGATCATGCAGAAATATTAAAGAAGATTGAGAACCTTGTACCAGACAAACTTAAGCCAATTCATAATAAATTTGATGAAATAGTTACAAAAAGTGGTATCAAACCAGAGTTTTTAACGGATACGGTAAAAGAATCGCTGATGATCGAGGCATATAAAGCTCTACATGTGGTTAATGCATATAGCGCGCCGGATCAAGATTAGTGGACAACAAATTGATAAGTATTGACAATTGTAATAACATGTGTAATAATATAGGTAATGACATAATCGGGAAGTGTGATAAAGATGTCAATTTTTGAAAAACTTTATATGCAGCGACTTTCGGTTATCGATAACGTTGTTTTAAGCGTTCATTGCGTAATCGATAAAATGCCGGCACTTAATCTGGACGAAACCGATATAATGAAAGCATATAAGCACGGGAAATTGTATCTTGAAAAGTGCGAACGTCCAGAAAAAATTGCACTAAGTTGGTATGATGGAAAGCAAAGAAGGACAATAGTTTTAATAGTGAATATATTTGAAAATTATGCAAAGGTGGTGACAGTATGGGAGCAAAAAGGAAAATTATGAAATGTGGTTGCGGCGGATCTTTCAAAGAAAAATGCAAAGAAATACAGGGCATAAAATGTGATGTTATGGTTTGCGATTCTTGTGATGATATAGTTTTTACGATAGATCAATCAAAAAAGTATCATAAAATGAGGCTTATTCAGGATGAACTATCTAAGGAATTTAAAAAAATAAGCAAAGTTGGTAATTCAATGGGAATAACACTGCCTGCCAAACTGAAAGAACTCGGTTTTGATATAGGAAAGATTCTGGATATTAGACTGATAGACGCGAACAAACTGATGATCGAGCTTCATATATAGATACCATCTTTTGGCCAGGGTTATATCAAACCCATGGCTTTCAATTCTTTTTTGATGGCAAGCTTTGCAAAGCTTGAAAAAGTTTGGCCTTCCGCCTTAATCAGCTCGATCCATTCTTTTGGAACGTTGTATATGTTGATGGCCTTTAACATGTCGCTTTCGTGCTTGGCTTCTGTCAGCTTGGCTTTATGTGTAGCGTCGAATATATCCATTTCTTTTATTTTAGACATTTCTCAATCTCCTTTATAAGTTTTGTAAATTCTTCTCCGGCGGTTGCCTTTTTCAATTCAGTTATTCCTAGCCCATTTTCAAAGGCATTTCGATAATCTTTTCTGTTGAATATTATTGATTTTAACAAAGTAAAATTAGCCTTATGTTTTTTTACGACCGCGGTGATCTCTGTCATATCGTTATTGCGCGGTTCAATTTTGTTAGGTAAAATGTAAACCTTAAAATTTTTGTCTGCTTCTTTCAATTCTCTGATCACTTTTTCATACATCATCAGACCGTAAAGATCAACGATGCTATCGCTCATAGGCGTTATTACCATGTCGGCCATGAGCATGGCGCGTCGGTTGGTCGGCGTGTCAAATGCGCCGGTGTCAATTATCAGTATTCCTTTACATTTTTTGATAACGTTTTTAACCTGTGTTTCGCTATCTGCGGTTTTGACTGCTAACGGTTCGTGGCCTTCGTCGGTTCGAAGCCGGTTGAAGATTGTTGCTGTTTTTTGATAGTCCAAGTCGAGCAATTCAACAGCGTGTCTGGCCGATAATCCAACAGCCAAATTAATAGACGTAGTCGATTTTCCTACGCCACCTTTGCCGCAGGCTATACATATAACTTTCGGTAACTTCATATTAACTTCACCCAGGTATTATATCGACTTCATAATGAAGTTGTCAAACATTATTTTAACAGTGTTGTTTCGAAGCTAAAATGATATTGTTTTAACTTCATTTACCGTGTATTGTTATAATATTGAAGTGAAGTTGTTTTGAAGCTGACGTGTTAAAGTTGTAACAGCTTCATTTTGATATTGAAATGAATTTTATAAAATATAGCTGTGTTATCTTATTTTTGAGGTTGCACAATTTGATTTTAAGGCGCGTTTGTCTGGCCGGCTTGGTCAAGTGTCGTCTTTTTCTTCCGGATGGCTTTTAACGCGCTCTAATGCATTCCGTTTTTCGTCGTCGGCCCGCTCGATCTTCTCCGTGCTTCAGAGCTTGGCTTGAACGTTCTTTTTCTCTATTAAAATACAAAGTAGCCGAAGGCCGTGTGTAGGCCCGCGCCGGA
>DAOQAU010000058.1:0-9862 GCA_035354275.1 Candidatus Gastranaerophilaceae bacterium | reverse complement strand
AAAGGCTGGAATAATGAAACCCTCAAAAATAATTTTAATAACCGTTTTTTCTTTTTGCATATTGTTATATTTGGCATTCATATATGCGCTGCCGACCTTTTTTGACATTAATGACTACTTGCCTCAAATAACCCAAACAATTCAGGAAAAAACCGGTATAGTCATAAAATTTAAAGACGCAAAAACATTTTCCGACTGGAAGCTTTCTGCCGGCGCAACGGCACAAAGGGTTGATTTGTCTTATCCAAACGGTGAAAAGTTCGGGCAGATAAACGATTTTAAAATAGCAGTATCTGTTCCGTATCTTATTTTCGGAAAAATAAAACTCACTACGCTTGATTCTCAAAAAGCATTGTTTAATCTAAAAGTTAACAGTAAAGGGCAATTTTTGCTTGAAAAATACTTAAAACCCATTCAATTTGAAGAAGCCTATGGGCAAAAACTGCCTTTACGATTTTCATTTTATCCTTCTATTCCGGATATAAAAATCGAAAAATACAGGGTTTCTTTAATCAATACCGATACGTCAAAGGGGTATTTTTTCAAGGGAAAAAACTTTCAATTAAGCGATTTTGTTTTGGATAAGAAAGTTAAGCTAAAAGCGCAGGGCGCACTATTTTTGGATAATCGAAAACAAATCACTTATGACATTTGTGTTTTTACAAAAGTTCTTCCAGAATATAATTTTCAAAAATCTAAAACCGTATCGGATTTTAATATAGTAAAACTTTTTGAAGACTTGTACAGGTATAAATTCCTTGCGCAGATAAAATCCGATTTAAAAATAAGCGGTGAAAAACAAGATTTAAAAATAGACGGGAACCTTGATTTAGAAAATATTTCAACTGCAATAGACGGAGTAACACTTCCAAATAGCAAAATTAATTTAAAATTTGACGGGCACAAAATTAAAATCGATTCAAATATTTTCACCTCTCAAAGTGACAATTCGACTGTTGAGGGTACTTTTGAAAATGGTGACAAAAAATATCTGAATTTGGATGTCAAAAGCAAAAAAACAGAAATATCAAATCTGTTTTTGATAGCAAACAATCTTTGCAGAATTTTCGGGATAAAAAAGTTTGATAAAATTCACGCCGACGGAAAATTGAGTGCGGATTTCAAATTAAAAAGCGACTTTAAAACTGTTCATTCCGCCGGTTATTTAAAAATCGAAAATGCAAAATTGGATTATAAATTATACAATGCGTCTTTAAGTTCAATATTTGCAGATATTGATTTTTCACAAGACATGGTAAATATTAAAAAAGCAAGCGCGATTCTTAATTCACAGCCTATTGCAATAAAAGGAAGTCTTGATAAAAATGCTAACGCCGATATTTTAATTGATGGTAAAAACCTGCAGCTTAAAGGGCTTCTTGCCACATTGGGCAAAAGGGATTTTTTGAGTCAAAATGACGTTTTGGGCGGGTCCGTAAGTGTAAGTACAAAGCTTAAAGGTAGGCTGGATAATCTTTTGCCTGAAATTAATACTTCTTTTAATAACCTTATAATATACAATAAGCCTCACCGGGCAAAAATATCGGTACAAAGCGCAAATGCAAATTCAACAATAAAAAATAAAGAATTTAAGGGCAAAATCAATGCAAACAGCATAAAAATTTCTTCCCAAAATTTCTTTAAATTAATCTTGTTGCCTGAATTGTCCGTAAGTTTTGATAAAAAAGATTTAAATATAGAAAAAAGTTCAATCCTCATGGACAATTCCAAATTGAATTTCTACGGAAAGATTTCTAACTACAATTCGCCAAACTTCTTTGTTGACATTAAAGCAAAAGGCTTCATTTTGGCAAAAGACATTTCTTCAATGACAAAAAATTATAAGCCCGAATCAATCGGGAAACTTCCGATTATAATAAAACTTTACGGAGGTGAAAAACAAAAAATTCAGGCTCAAATGCTTGCAAACAAAAACAACCATGTTTCTTTCGTTGATATAAAAGGGCTGGGGCAGACTTCTCTTGTAAACTGCGATTTAACCCTTGATAAAGACATTATAATAGAAGAAATTGCCCTTTACTCAACAAAAGCAATAAATTCTCTTTCGGAAAATTTTAAAACCAATACTTCATCAGGCTACAAAGTCTTAACTTTAAGCGGAAAAATTTCTGATATAAATTCTGAGGCGAATTTCAGAGATATCGGAATAAAAATTCCTAATCAGCTTACGGTTTCGCTTCCTGATTATCCTAATTCAACTGCCCGATTAAAAGGCGATTTGACCATGAACGGAAATATCAAAAATCCTGATATCGAAGGTTATTTGTCAATTTCGTCACTTTCAATTCCTGAGCTTCAACTCGGTTTTAAAAATTCAATGATACATTTTAACCAAAATTTTATAAGTGCGACTTGTCCTGAAGGTTTGTTTGGAAATTCAATCGTTAATATAAATGCCCTTGCGCTGAACAACTTTTCTCAAGGCTTGGTTATAAACAATGTCGATATAACCTCCGAAAACCTTGAATTGAGCGACCTTACTGGTCTTATATCAAAACTTCCTAAAAAAACTGATGCATCTTTTACTGTTTTAAGCGGCACAAGCAGGCTCGACAGATTTAAGGCGGCAGATATTATAACTACAAATGTCACTTCAAATATTTCCTTAAGAAATAATATTTTCAGTATGGATAATGTCAGAGGCGATGCTTATTTGGGCAAATTTGCAGGGAGTATAAATTACGACCTTATATGGCAAAAGCTTGGGCTTAATTTGCAAGGAAGGGGTTTGAGTGCTGCTGTGGCAATTAGAGCACTTAGTAAAATGAAAGAAGAAATTCACGGACAGCTTGATTTTGATTCAAACATCACAATGTCAGGGCAAAACAGAAATCAGCTTCTAAAAACCCTTAAAGGTAATACAAAATTTGTAATTTCAAACGGAGAAATGGGAACACTGGGCAAGCTGGAACACCTTTTATATGCGCAAAATATTGTCTCAAATAATTTGTTTAAAACAAATCTTAATTTGATAGCAAAAGCCGTAAGTGCTAAAAATACAGGAGTTTATAAGTATATGAGAGGGGATGTTGATTTTTCCAAGGCATGGGCAAATATTTCCTCTCTTACCACAACGGGTCCTTCAATGAGCATGTACATTACAGGGAGATATCATTTGATAGATGAAGTTGCAAATCTGACAATTTTAGGAAGGGTTTCTGATGATGTAGCCCAAGTTCTAGGGCCCCTGGGCGATATTTCTGTTGACAAAATAATTTCTTCAATAACAAAAACCGATTTGCCTCAAAGACAAATTACCACAAATGCAAATTATGAAAAAATCGACTTAATTCCGCCTCTCACGCCCAAGACAAATCTTCCTACAAAAATATTTAAGGTAATAATTGACGGGAAAGTCCAAAGCCAAAGTTCTGTTAAGTCTTTCAAATGGTTAGCCGCGCCTCAAGCATTGCAGTATATTGAAAACTCTCCCGCAAGAGAAGATAATTTTGTACAAAAAAATACTGTTGAGCAAAATCAAAAAGAAAATCCAAAAGAAGTCGGGATTCCTGATTTTGTTGATTCACTTCCGGATTTAAAAAGGTAGAAAAAATTATATTGTAATAATAAAATTTATTTTGTCAGTAAACGGTAAATTTATAACGTCATTCTGAACTTGATTCAGGATCTTTCCAGAAAAGTAGGTTGGGCTTTCCGGCCCAACAATAAAAAATCATTTTGTCGTTGCGAGGCGCAGCCGAAGCAATCCAAAAATCTTTACGCCACAGAAATAGGAAATAAAAAATATATTTTAATTAGTTAGATTGCCGCGTCGCTCGGTTAGCACCTCGCTCCTCGCAACTACGCGTGCGACTTTAGCATACTCCCAAAATCATTTACCCCTCGCAACGACGCGTGCGACTTTAGCATACCCCCCACAAATCATTTACCCCCTCGCAATGACTTAAGAGAAGGATAGTGTGGCATTTGTATAAAACAGAATTTCTTAAATCGTGTGCATTTTGTCAAAAATGGCTTTTCTTTGAACCCAAACTTCCATTTGGATTTCTTTTCCCGCTTGAATAAGAGCCTCTTTTATTTCTTTAAAAGAATGTTCTGATGCGCTTATATCACCAAGCATAAACATCACAAAATGACCCTGCATAAGTGTTTGTTTAATATCTTCGATGTTTACACAATGTTTTGCCAAAATAGCTGTAATAGTTGCCACTATACCTATTTTGTCTGTACCGGAAATTGTTATTATGATTTTTTCTTCTTTCATTTTCCCTCTTAGCTTAAAAAATAAAAATGCATGTAACAGGCATAAACAAAGCCTAAAAGTGCACCTGCAAAAACTTCAACAGGAGTGTGTCCAAGAAGTTCTTTTAATTTTCCGCCCGCCGATTGCACATCGTGTTTATAAAAATCGTCCATAATTTTGTTTAAGCAAGTTGCCATTTTACCCGAAGCCCTTCTGAGTCCTGCCGCATCGTACATAACAACAGTCGCATATCCTGCCGAAACGGCAAATATTATTGAATCAAATCCCGAAATCAGACCCACTGCGGTAGAAAGTCCTACAACACCTGCAGAGTGAGAGCTAGGCATTCCGCCTGTTGTCGTAAATACTTTAAAATCAATTTTCTTTTTTACAATCAAATGGAGTAAAAACTTTATTATCTGAGCAATTAAAGCTGCAAAAATGCCCGTAAGCATTACTTCATAACCTGTATTTACGATTTGAGTTCCATTTATCATTTTAAGAATTTGACCTTTCTTGTATCCCTTTTATTATCTCTTCTAAAATCCCCGATTTGATATTGTTTTTTGAAATTATATCATGAGCCTTATTTAAAAGGCAAATCACTTCACTTCTGGCCTTTTTTACTCCAAAAAGTGCGGTGTAGGTTGATTTTTGGGCATCTTTATCTTTGCCTAACGTTTTGCCCATTTTTTCAAAAGAAGAAGTTTCATCCAAAATATCGTCACAGATTTGGAAAGCAAAGCCCAAGCACTGTCCTAAATCGTCCATTGCTTTTATTATTTTTTCATCTGCTTTTGCAATTATTGCCCCTGCTTTGAGCGCAAGTTTAAATAAATCCGCGGTTTTGTGAGTGTGGATAAATTCAAGGGTTTTAGGCGAAATTTTTTGTCCTTCGGATTGAATATCGACAATTTGTCCTGCAATCAGACCGAAAGCACCTGCTGCTATGCAATATTGTTCAACAAGTTTAATTTTGACTTGAGCATCAAGGTTTTCGGATTGCTGAATTATTATCTGAGGTGCTAAAGTCAAAAGAGCATCGCCTGCAAGAACAGCGGTAGCCTCAGAAAATGCTTTGTGATTTGTGGGCTTTCCCCGTCTGAAATCGTCGTTGTCCATACAAGGAAGGTCATCGTGGATTAAACTTTGGGCATGGAGCATTTCGATAGCGCACGCCGTCGGAATCGCGTCTTCAATTTTCCCGCCGAAAATTCTGCAACTTTCTAAGCACATAACAGGTCTGAGCCTTTTACCTTCTGCTAAAACGCTGTAGCGCATTGACTCAAATATTTCTTGCGGATAGGTTATTTTTAAAAACTTATCTAGATTTTTATTTATTAGTTCTATGTATTCGCGCATATTGTCAGGCATGTTCTAAATCCTTATATAATTGCTGTTTTAAAGTGTTTCTGGCGGATTGCCTTTTTTTATTGCTTATCTTTGCCACTTTTTTGTTTAAGGTCTTTTTATGAAAACTTTCTTTCTTTGTGCCTTCGGTTTTTATTTTTTCTTTAAATCCTTTTGCTTCCTGAACAAAAGCAAGGTAGCTTTGGTATCTTGACAGGTCGATTTCATCAATGTGGGCAAGAACATTGCAGCCTTCTTCTTGAATATGCAGGCAGTCTTTGAATTTGCAGTCGCTTTTGTGCTGCTTTATTTCATCAAAAAGTTCATCGATTTGTGTCGGCAAAAGAAAATCAAATTTAAGATTGCTGAACCCGGGGGTGTCAATGATTTTAATAGGGGCGTGGATGCGTGGATACGTGGATGCGTGGATATTTCCGTATCTACGCATCTTCGCATCTTCGCATCTTTTAATCTCAATTATTTCGCAGTGTCTGGTCGTGTGAATTCCTCGCCCTGTTTTTTCGCTGACGGGCTTTGTTTTAAGGTTCAAATCGGGGTAAATCGAGTTTATTAAACTCGATTTGCCCACGCCTGACGTTCCGCAAAAAACCGTCATTTTGCCTTTGAGCATTTGGGCAAAATCTTCTATGCCGAGTTTTTCCAAGGCAGAGGTGAAGATTATTTCAAAACCTAAAGGTTCGTAAATTTCAAATATTTTTTCAATAACGCTGTCGTCTTCAGACAGGTCATTTTTGTTGAAGCAAAGTTTTGTTTTAATTTTATGGTGTTTGGCAAGACAGATATATCTGTTTAATTGCTCAAAATTAAGGTCGGGTTCTTTTATTGAAGAAACAATAATTACCTGTTCAACGTTTGCAACACTGGGGCGGGTAAGAAAATTTTTTCTGGGGTAAATATTTTCAATAACCGCGGTATGTTTTTGAGGATTAATGTCGGAACATTCGACAAAATCGCCTACCATAACTTTTTCTTGCTGTTTTTTAAGTATTTCTCTGATTTTACATTCAAAAAACTTCGCATTATCTGCGAATTTTACATAATAGAAATCAGAATGTATTTTAAAAACCTGTCCCTTCAATTTTGACATTTTACCTTTCATTAATCTAACAATAATACTATAAATTGTTGCTGACAATCAAATGTTAACAAATTTTCAAATTAGTTTGTTTATGATAGTATAAATATCAGAATCTTTGTCATCCTGAACTTGTTTCAGGATCTATCCCAGTTAGGACTTTGGAAAGATGCTGAAATAAATTCAGCATGACATGGGATTTATAAGTTGGTAACAAGAGTTTTACAGGAGAAGACATGATATCGGTAAACGATTTAAAGACAGGATTAACATTAGACTTAGACCATGGGCTTTGGTCGGTGGTTGAGTTTTTGCACGTAAAACCCGGCAAAGGTGCTGCTTTTGTAAGGACAAAACTTAAAAACGTGGAAACGGGGCAGGTTATTGAAAGAACTTTCAGAGCAGGCGAAAAAGTCGCAAGAGCAATGCTTGACAGACGCGATATGCAGTATTTATACAAAGAAGGCAAAAGCTTTGTAATGATGGATATGGAAAATTATGAACAGATTTCACTGTCTGAAGAGCAAATCGGCGAGGGTATAAAATACTTAAAAGAAAACATGATGCTATCTGTTTTGCTTCACGACGGCAAAACAATAGGTGTTGATATGCCAATGCAGGTTGAATTGGAAGTAGTGGACACTCCGCCTTCAGAAAAAGGAAACACCGCACAAGGAGGTACAAAACGCGCCACAACAGAGACAGGTGCGATTGTGAATGTTCCATTTTTTGTACAAAACGGTGATAGAATAAGAGTTGATACAAGAACCAATGAGTATTTGGACAGATGCTAGATTTTGTGAATAAGTGAATAGGTAAATAGGTGAATAAGTTCAATTTGTTGCTTCGCAACGAAAATAACAAAGGAGAAATTTATGAATTTTGATATGGATTATGTAAAAAAGCTTATAAAAATTTTAGAAGAAAGTTCTTTGACAGAAATTGCCTTAGAAGACGGCGAAAAAGCTATTATGCTTAAAAAAGAAAAAGAAGTTATAGCAGCACCGCAGGTTGTAACAGCTACAATGACATCTTCTACAGCAGGATTGTCAGAATCTTCTGTTTGTGTTGCCGCGCCTAAGGGCAAAGCAATCACTTCACCTATGGTGGGGACTTTCTATAAAGCACCTTCTCCGGGTGCACAACCTTTTGTTGAAGTCGGTGCAACAATTTCAGAGGGGCAGGTTGTTTGTATTATTGAAGCAATGAAACTTATGAATGAAATCGAATCAGAACATGCAGGAAAAATCGTTGAAATTTGCGTTGAAGACGGTCAGGCAGTCGAATTCGGACAAGTATTGATGTACGTAGAATAAGTTGAAAAGTCGAAAAGTTGAACAGTTGAAAAGTTAATAAAAACAAAACTGTTCGACTATTCGACTGTTAAACTATTCAACTAAATTGAATAATCATAAAAGGACAACATATGTTCAAGAAAGTACTAATAGCAAACCGCGGCGAAATAGCGGTGAGAATAATAAGAGCGTGTCGTGAATTGGGAATTCCCACAGTTGCGATTCACTCTGAAGCGGATGCAAATTCGCTTCATGTAAGCTTAGCCACAGAAGCTTATTGCATAGGTCCTGCGCAGAGCAAAGACAGTTACTTGAGTATTCCTGCGATAATTTCAGCGGCGATGATGTGCGGGGCAGACGCCATTCACCCGGGTTACGGATTTATGGCAGAGCGCGCGGATTTTGTTGATATTTGTAATCAGCACGGGATAAAATTTATAGGGCCGTCGGCTGATGCCATGAGAAAAATGGGCGATAAGGCAACTGCAAGAAAAACCATGAAGGAACACAATGTTCCTATAACCCCGGGAACCGATTTGGTTAAAACCGTTGATGACGCAAGAGACTTTGCAAAAAAAGTCGGTTATCCGATTATAATAAAAGCAACGGCAGGCGGCGGCGGAAAGGGAATGAGAATTGTCCGCAAAGATGACGAGCTTGAAATAATGATGAACATGTGCCAAAACGAAGCTCAAAATTCTTTCGGAAACCCCGGCGTTTACATAGAAAAATACCTTGAAAACCCGCGCCACATTGAGGTTCAGATTTTAGGCGACAGTTTCGGAAATGTTGTTCACTTGGGCGAAAGAGACTGTTCTATCCAACGCCGTCACCAAAAATTAATTGAAGAAGCACCATCGCCTGCGATTAATGAACACACAAGAAAAGAAATGGGCGAAGCGGCAGTCCGTGCCGCAAAAGCTATAAACTATGAAGGTGCAGGAACGATAGAATTTCTGCTCGATAGCGACGGAAAATGGTATTTTATGGAAATGAATACCAGAATTCAGGTTGAACACTGTGTTACAGAGATGATTTCAAACATTGATATCGTAAGAGAACAAATTATTGTGGCAGCAGGTGAAAAGCTTGATTTTGCGCAAAAAGACGTTCTTTTAAGAGGACATGCTATAGAGTGCAGAATTAACGCGGAAAATCCTGATAAAGATTTCATGCCGTGTCCGGGAAAAATTGAAGGTTACGTTACACCCGGTGGCTTTGGCGTAAGGGTGGATTCGCACGCATATCAAGGGTATTCGATTCCGCCGTTTTACGATTCTATGATAGGAAAACTTATCTGCTGGGGAAGAAATAGGCAGGAGGCAAGGCGTAGAATGTATCGTGCGCTTAAGGAATATGTAATCACCGGAATTGAAACGACAATTCCTTTTCATCAGGATATAGTAGAAGACGATGTATTTATTTCCGGCGATTTTAACACAGGATTTATCGAAGAATATTACAGACGCAAAAACGTTGCAGAATAGGGATTTATAACTAAAATGGGATATAAAATTTTATCAAAAAAAGAACTTTGTCCGAACCAATACGAAATTACAATAGAAGCACCGTATGTTGTGCGAAACGCAAAAGCAGGACAGTTCATTATTTTGAGGGTGGATCAAGACGGGGAAAGAGTACCGCTTACAATAGCAGATTTTGACAAGGAAAAAGGCGAGTTGACGATTGTTTATATGGCAGTCGGCTATTCCACAAAAAAACTTGCAATGCTTGATGTTGGTGATGAAATAGCCGATTTGGTCGGACCTTTAGGACAGCCCACTCATATAAAAAAATACGGGACAGTCGTTTGTCTTGCAGGCGGCTACGGTGCTGCACCCTGCTATTTGATTGCAAAAGCTTTTAAAGAAGCAGGGAACAAAGTTTATATGATTA
>DAOQAU010000057.1:0-10199 GCA_035354275.1 Candidatus Gastranaerophilaceae bacterium | reverse complement strand
TTTTCAAAAAAGTAAAAGATTTCATCGGCGAAAACCCTTGCATATATTTAACGGACATAAATTTTGATGTTGATGAGCCGCAGGATTTTGAACGTGCCGAAAAAATGTTGCAAGAGCAAAATAGTTAACAATAAACGTTTTTATCAGTTTTTTCATATTGTTGTTGTTATTTTAATAAAAAAAATATTTATACTTTAGCAAATTTTATTTAAATCTTTAATGATGCTCCGATAGGGAATTATTAAATTTATTTAAATAATAAACTTAATAAAATGAAGAGAGGCAACTTATTTTTAATATGGTTGTCATGCATATTGCTACTTAATTATAATACTATCAAGACATTTGCTGCAACTACATATAATATAGATCACTTTAGCGGGGCACCACAACAAAATGCAATTATTAACAGAGGTGCATATGCTTTTGTGGCAGGAGATACGCTTAATTTTACATCAAATATTAATGCAACTTCCTCAATCGGAAGCTTGGGTTCTTTTACGCTAACCTTAAATGGTAATAATCATACGATAAATGGGTCTTCTTCCGGTTTTTCTTTGTCGTCTTCTGCAGCCAATTACCGTTTTAATTCAATAAATTTAAATAATTTTCTCAGAACCACCGGCGGTGCCATTTATAACAGCATGGGAACAATAACCGTAAACGGATGTAGTTTTACGGGGAATAGAGCAACTTCAGGCACTACCGGCGGTGGGGCAATTTATAATACAACAACATCAACGAATAATATTACAAATTCAACTTTTAACTCAAACACCGCAACTACAAGCGGCGGAGCTATTTTTGCCAATGGAAATACTGAAATAACCGGCGGTTCTTTTAATAACAACACGGCAGGAACATCCGGCGGTGCGATTTTTAACAATGTCGGAGATTCCAGTCATAACAATAAGCATTTATATCTTACCAATACTGATTTTACAGGCAATTCTTCTGTTAATGGAGGAGCTCTTTACAACAGTCCGTATGAATATACCACAGGAATTGCAACCAGAATAATCGGCGGGACTTTTACCGACAATACTGCAACTGCTTCAGGCGGCGGTATTTATAACAGCACGGGTCAAACCACAATCACGGGGACAACATTTATTACAAATACGGCAAGTTTGTCGGGCGGTGCTATTTATAATACCTCCGGCAGTCCTTTTTCAATAGATAATTGTACTTTTACAGGTAATTCTTCCGCAAGGGGAGGTGCATTTTATGATACCGCAGGATCAACAGCCACGGTTACAAATTCTGATTTTAATTCTAATGTTGCCACTGTAAGCGGCGGTGCGATTTATGCAAACGGACCAATAACTGTATCAGGAAGTTCTTTTACAGATAATCAGGCAACAACATCGGGCGGAGCTATTTATAATACAGGAACTGCAACAATTACCGACACATCATTTTCCGGCAACTCGGCAACAAACGGAAGCGGCGGAGCTATTTATAATGAAACAGGATACAGTTTAAGCTTAACCGATACCGATTTCTCAAACAACACGGCTTCAGATAGCGGTGGAGCAATATATAACAACGGTACAACCACAATAAATAACGGAACTTTATCAAACAATTCGGCAGTATTTGGGGGCGGAATATACAATAGCGCAGGTTCAACTTTAAATTCAACCAACACTAATTTTTCAAATAATACTGCAACGGGTAACGGCGGTGCGATTTATAACGCAGGTACAGCTTATTTAAAGGCTGATGGTGCTACGTCATTATTTTCGGGGAATAATACGGATATTTATAATACGGGAACAATTTATTTGAATGCAGGAAACAGCGGAGTAATAACATTTAATGATGCAATAGCTTCAGATTCAAACACCAGAAACATTTATATCAATTCAGCGGCAGGATCAGCAACATTGACAAACGGGACGATTAATTTTAACAATGCGGTTACAAATTCTTCATTAAATATTGCCAACGGGATTGTAAATTTCGGAGAAAATATTTCGCTGACAAATGATAAACTAACTTTTTCCGGAGGTACGTCAAATTTTATAAATCAAAATTTAAATACTTCAAATGACATTACACTTAACGGCGGGACTATAAACCTAAATTCAGGAAACGGAGGTTCAAGCTATATTCAGGATAAAATTGTCGGCTCATCTTCCGGCACTATAAATATAAATAAAGCAGTAGGAAGCAATCCTACCAATGGTACGGTTAATTTTAACAATGCGGTTACAGGGGGAGTAAATGTTAATCTTTACAACGGAACAATGGCATTAAGCAAAGATTCTTACATCAACGGCAATAATCTGGGAATCTTTGGAGGGACATTAAATACTCAAAACAGTATAATAGGAACAATGGCTCTTGATAAAGTTAATTTTGGAGGCATCGGTAATTGGTTAATTGATGTCAATTTGGCAAATGCAATCGGGGATAAAATTACTTCAACAAATCCGGTTATAGGTGCAGGCTCTTTAAATATAAGCGGCGTTAATTTATTAAATGATTCAAATTCTTTGATAACAAACATTTATGTGGCAGATGCTAACATGAAAAATTATTTAACAACAAGTGTTACAGAAGCTTTGGGTACATTATTTAAGTACAAGGTTTCATATGACGGGGTAGCGGGAGCACTTAATTTTCTGCAAAACGGAGTTAATCCTGCTGTGGTTACCGGTGATGTATCACAAACCCAAACTTTTTTGTTGCAAACTGCTATTGACAGACAGTTTTTTGGGAACATAGATGCATTTATGTCCTTCCCTTTAGCGCAAAGAGAATCAACAATATGTTGTGCCCTAAGTCCTTATAATAAACAATACACCGGTGCAGCGTGTCCGATTACCGGAAACGGAACATTTTCTCCGATTTATTCGTGTGATTTGAACAGAGGCATTTGGGCAAAAACTTTTGCCAGTTTTGAGAGCATACCTTTAAGAAATGGTCCTGTTGTTTCAACTATTGAGTATGGAACATTAATAGGTGCTGACTCTATATTAAAATATTTGGGACGCGGTTTTGTCGGGAATACCAGCGTTTATGTGGGTTATTTCGGTTCAAATCAAAATTATGATGGGGTTGGTGTCTCACAAAACGGAGCTTTGGTCGGTATAGCTGAAAATATTGTTAAAGGAAATTTCTTTTTGACTGCCATGGCAAGTGTGGGCTCAAGCTTAGGAAATTCAAATACAAGGTGGGGGACAGACAATTTTTCATCATTATTTGCAGGTTTAGGAGCAAAAGGGGGTTATAATTTTGAGTTTAAAAACGGAGAATATATTATTCAGCCAAATTTAATGTTGGCGTACACTTTTACGAATACAGCTGATTATACTGCAGCATCAGGCGTTAATATAAGTACAAAACCTTTAAACGCAATACAGGTTGCACCAGGCGTCAGGCTTATCAAAAATTTAAAAAATGAGAAAGGACAAATATATTTAATAGCGGCTTATGTACAAAATATAATGGATAAAACAAATTTTATCGCCAATGATTTACAGCTACCTCAACTTTCAATCGATCCTTACTTTGAATATGGAGTCGGCTACCAAAGAGTTTGGAAAGAAAGATTCACAGGGTTTTTCCAAACATTGTTCAGGGGCGGAGGGCGAAATGGAGTTGCCTTCCAATTCGGGTTCAGGTGGGCGATATGATGAAAGGATTAAATCACATTTACCCCCAATTCGGGTTCAGGTGGGTGATTTAAAGGCTTATATATATTGAATTTGCTATTATTGTCATAAATTTTTTATTTTGCCATTTCTTGCACTATTTGATGTTTTATATTACAATCAAAAAATGAACTACAAATTAATTGATTTTGTTAAACGCGGTGATAAAAGAGGCTCCTTGGTTGCAATAGAAGGCAATCAGGATATCCCTTTTGAAATTAAACGCGTTTTTTATATTTTTGATACGCAGGGGCAGGATGTTATAAGGGGAGATCATGCAAACCGCAAATCAAAATTTGTACTTGTTATGGTTTCAGGCTCTTGCAAAATAAAAGTGTTTTCAGATAAAGAAAAATTTGAAATAATTGAACTTAATTCACCTGATAAGGGCTTGTTTTTAGATACACTTACCTGGAAAGAAATGTATGATTTTTCACCTAATTCTGTAATGTTAGTGCTTGCAAGCGAGCACTTTGATGCCGATGAATATATAAGTTCGCATCAGGAACTTTTAGATTTGATTAATTAAGATTAATTTTTTAATTTGTTTAGTTTTATTTTTTTATGTATAATAATTGGGTTGCTTTTATTTTAAAAGATTGGCTCTAAGTAAATGAATTTTAGCAAATTTTTCAAAAAATTTTTAAAAGTCAAAGTTTGTTTTTTTAAAAAATTTCTCTCAGACAACTTTTTAAAAGTTTATCCGAAATTAAATCAGCCTTGCCTTTTTTTAGGAAAAGGCGAGATAATAATCGACAAAAGTGCACATTTAGGGTACTTCCCTTCGCCGCTTTTTTATAGTACTTACTGCCACCTTGAAGCGAGAAATCCAAGTTCAAAAATAATTATTGGAAAAGATGTTTTTATAAACAACAATGCGTGCATCATTTCAAATGGGGCAAAAATCGAAATAGGGCAAAATTGCAGAATAGGCATGAATTTTCAATGTTTTGACAGCGATTTCCATGGGCTTAAAGCCGAAAACAGGGATAATTCCGAAGCAATTATTAATAAAGACACCACAATAGGTAATAATGTTTTTATAGGAAACAACGTAATAATTTTAAAAGGTGTTACCGTAGGAGAAGGTTGTGTAATAGCAGCAGGTGCTGTTGTCACAAAATCATTTCCTGAAAAATCAATAATCGCAGGAAATCCTGCCATAGCGAAAGGCGAAGTTAAATGACCAATTTTATACATAAACTTTCTGATGTTCAAAGCAAAAACATCGGCAAAAACACAAATATATGGCAATTTTGTGTAGTTTTAGAAAAAGCAGTAATCGGAGATAATTGCAATATTTGCTCACATTGCTTTATAGAAAATGACGTAAAGGTCGGAAACAATGTTACGGTGAAATGCAATGTTCAGCTTTGGGACGGAATAGAACTTGAAGACAACGTTTTTGTCGGTTCAAACGTAACTTTCTGCAACGATAAAAAACCTCGTTCAAAAAAAAGACCCGAAAAATTTATTAAAACTGTTGTAAAAAAAGGTGCATCAATAGGTGCCGGCTCAACTATTTTACCCGGAATTACAATAGGTGAAAATGCGATGATAGGAGCAGGTTCTGTCGTTACAAAAGATGTAAAGCCAAATATAACCGTAATGGGAAATCCTGCAAAAGAGAAAAAATAATGATTTTAAAAAGATGTTGGGGTATTTTTAAACTTTTAATAAACAAGCAACAGCCCGTTGCAATTATAATGGTGGATGGCGGCTTAGGCTCGCAATTAAACAAATTAATCATCGGAGAAATTTTAAAAAAGAAAACAGGTGCACTCGTTAAATACGATTTGAGCTGGTTTGAAGATTGCGGCAAAAGTATTGATAATAAAGAAAACAGACTTTTTGAACTGACAAAAGTTTTTAAAAATATTGATTTTCCCATTGCAACCGAAGAAGAAATCAAGCTTTACAAAAAATGTTTTCGCCACAAAAATAAAAACAGTTTTAAATATAATAAAAAAGATTTAAGCAAAAAACCCCCAGTGTATTTGGACGGATATTTCGGAAACTGGCAGTATTTGGCTGAATTTCAAATTTTAGGACTGCAAAAACCGGAATTTAATTTGGAATTATCTACAAAAAATCAAGAGATACTTAATCGGATTTCAAATTCGGAAATTTCGATTGCCGTACACATCAGACGAGGCGATTATGTAAACTCAATCCACGAGGTCTTAAATGCAAACTACTTTATTAATGCGATAAATTATATGAAAAATTCATTTGACAAACCCGTAAAGTTTTTTATTTTTTCTAATGGAATGGACTGGGTAAAAAATGAAATTATTCCGAACTTAAACAATGCTGATTTTGAACTGATAGAAGAAAATAATAATGACTCGGGTGCTTATGATTTTTATCTTTTAACACAATGCAAACATCAGATAATTTCAAATGCCTCATTCGGGTTTTTAGGTGCGTTTTTGAACAAAAATGAAAATAAAAAAGTAATTACGCCTCAAGTATGGATAAAAAAACAAAAAAGTGATAAACTTGATTTTGAAAACAGTAAAGCATTTCATTACAAAGATTGGATTGTAATGTCAAATGAAGGAGAAATAATAAATGATTAAATTTTTAGACCTGCATAAAATAAACGAAAAATACAGACAAAAAATAGATGCAGGAATAAAAAGAGTTTTAGACAGCGGTTGGTACCTTCTTGGAAAAGAAGGCGAAATTTTTGAAAAAAATTTCGCCAAATATTGCGGGGTAAAACACGCAATCGGAGTTGCAAACGGGCTTGACGCGCTGAATTTAATTATAAAGGCTTACGGATTCGGTAAAGGAGATGAAATTATCGTTCCTGCAAACACCTATATAGCTTCAATTCTTTCAATTTCTCAAAACGGCTGTACTCCTGTTTTAGTTGAACCGGATATAAAAACATACAACATTAACCCTGATTTAATAGAAGAAAAAATTACTTCAAAAACAAAAGCTATCATGCCGGTACACCTTTATGGACAAGCCGTTGAAATGGAAAAAATTTGGGTATTGGCAAAAAAATATGACTTAAAAATTATAGAAGATTCAGCTCAAGCTCACGGTGCGATTTATCAGGGCAAAAGGACGGGGAATTTGGGTGATGCAAGCGGTTTCAGTTTTTATCCGGGTAAAAACCTCGGCTGTCTTGGTGACGGCGGAGCGGTAACCACAAGTGACGATGAACTTGCGACTAAAATTCGCGCATTGAGAAATTACGGCTCGCACGTTAAATATCAAAACATATATAAAGGTACAAATTCAAGACTTGATGAAATTCAAGCCGCTGTTTTAGATGCTAAGTTGGAAGGACTTGATGAAGATAATCAAATAAGACGTGACATAGCAAATTATTACATTCAAAATATAAAAAATCCTCTTGTTGTTTTGCCTGAGCCTGTAACACAAGAAGGTCATGTATGGCACATTTTTGCCTTAAGGGTGAAAAACAGAGAAGCTTTTCAAAATTATTTGACAAAAAATGAAATACAAACTTTAATCCATTACCCGATAGCTCCTCACAAGCAAGAAGCTTACAAAGAGTGGAATAATTTGTCGTTTCCGATTACAGAACAAATTCATAGAGAAATTATTTCTCTGCCGATTTCGCCTGTTATGGAACGCGAAGAATTTCAAAGAGTCATTGAGGTAGTAAATGCCTACAAATAATCCTAAAATCTCCATTCTGACTCCTTCGTATAACCATGAAAAATATGTAGGAAGTTTTATAAAAAGTGTTCTTGCACAAACAGAACAGGATTTTGAACTGATAATTGTTGATGACAATTCCACAGACAATAATGTGAAGGAAATTCAAAAATTTAACGACGAGCGGATAATCTTAATTCAGCATAAGTACAACAAAGGCATAAACGCAGGACTTAACTCTGCTTTTGAAAAATCAAGGGGTAAATATATTGTTTTTGTTGCATCTGATGATATGCTCGAAGAAAATCACCTTGAAGAAACAACAAAATATTTGGACAAACATCCTGAAGTAAATTTATATTATTGCTCTTTATCTTTAATTGACGAACAAGGAAGCCATATATCAGGAAGAGAAAAACATTATATATTAAATTATAACGACAAATACGAAGTCCTTAAAGATTTATTTTTAAAACGCAATATTCTTTTTTCACCCGGAATGGCCTTAAGAAGAGAAGCTTTTGAGAAAATTTATCCATTAAATTTGTCTGTAATTCAATATCAGGATTACATAATGAATGTTGAGCTTTTAATTGAAAATGAAGCACATTTTAGTGAAAAACAGCTTATAAAATACAGACAGTCTTCCCAGCCGACAAACATAAGTGCGCAGACTACAACAGTTCTCAGCCGCGAAGTTTTGGAAGAAGAAAAAGTAATGAACGCTTTTTTAAAAATAAAAGACATACAAACGCTTAAAAAAATCTTCGGTAATGACTTAAAAGAGTTTGGTGAGCCTGTGAATGAAACTATTCCTTATTTTTTCGGAAGAATGGCGTTTAAATCTTCTAAAAATCAAAAACGCAGATGGGGTTATAAAATAATAATGGATTTTATCGCTGACGCTGAAAATTTAGAACTTTTGCATAAACTGTATGGGTTTGATTTTAAGCAATATCTTGCCCTTGCCCAGAATTTAGAAGGAATGTCGAGCGGCTTAATTGCTGACTTTGATTTTAAAATAAGCAGATATAAAAAATTATTTAATAAATTTTTAGTTATTGCAATAATCTTAGGGGTAATTGTCTTGGGTTTACTTTTTGGCTATTTTATATAATAATCTGAAACAAGAAAGGTCTATATGAAGATAGCTATTTTGTACATAGGAACGGGGCACTATACTATTTTTTGGGATGAATTTTTTAAATCATGCGAAAAATATTTTATTAAAGATGCGCAAAAGCATTATTTCTTTTTTACCGACAGTAAAAATTTTAAATCTGATGAAAAAATAACCATAGTCCCTCAGGAAAATCTGGGCTGGCCTTTGATAACATGTCTTAGATATAAAATTTTAAATAAAATAAAAGAAGATCTCAAAGATTATGATTACGCATTTTTCTTCAACGGGAATATGGAATTTATAAGAAAAATAACTAAAGAAGAATTTTTACCAATAGAAAAAGACGGATATATTGTTGCATCACTTCATTCAGGCAACAAAAGAGTCAAATTCAGCAAGGAATTTCCTTATGAAAGAAATCCTTTGTCAACTTCTTATATACCCTACGGGGTGGGTGAAAAATATTTTCATGCCGGCATTTTAGGCGGCAGGACAAAAGAATTTTTAGAGTTGCTTGACACCTGTGAAAAAATGATGGATGAAGATTTAAGCAACAACATTATCCCGAAATTCCACGACGAAAGCGTTTTTAATAAATATATTTTAAATCGTCCTTATAAAATATTAAGCAACTATTATATTCATCCTGTACACGGAAAACCTTTTGTCTGGCTAAATCAAAAAGTTAAAATTATTCAAAGGGACAAATCAAGATTTAAATACGGCGGACACGCTTATTTAAGGGGTGAAACAAATAAAAAAATAACCCCCGTAAGCTATTTTAAAGAAAAAATTAAGCAGATATTTAAATAATTAAAGAGCTTAGCCCTTTTTGCAGCGTGGTTTTTGGAATTATGTTAAAAGTCTTTAAGCATTTTTTATTATCAAGGACGCTGTGTTTTATATCGCCTTGTCTTTCTTGGGTGTGCTCGGGTAAAATAGAATAACCGTATTTTTGAGCCATAAGCTCAAAAAGTTTATTAACCGAGACCGCTTTGTTTGTAGAAACATTTATAATTTCGTTTTTAATTTTCGGATTTAATGCTTCAAAACAAATTTGCGCTATATCTGTAACATGAACAAAATCTCTTGTCTGAGTTCCGTCACCGTGGATTTGAATTTTTTGATTATTCTTCATTTTATCGGCAAAGATTGCAACGACACCGGCTTCGCCTTCGCAAGACTGCCTTGCGCCATAAACGTTTGCAAACCTGAAAATTATATAATCAAGTCCGAAAAGCTGAATATATTTTTCGGCGGTAAGTTTTGAAAGCCCGTAAAATGATAAACAATTTGTAGAATGATTTTCATCAACCGGCAAATATTCAGGGATTCCATAAACAGCTGCGGTAGAAGCATAAATTATTTTTTTTATTTTATATTTTTTGCAAAGATTCAGAAGATTAACTGTTCCTAAAATATTTTCTTTAGCATCGTTGACAGGACTCTTTATTGAAGAACTTACGCTTGCCTGCGCCGCAAAATGAAAAACGTATTCAATATTATTTTCTTTGAATATTTTTTCAAGCTTATCCGAGATAATATCAAGATTGTAAAATTTCGCTTTGGAATTGATGTTTCTGTTCTTACCTGAGGACAAATTATCAACAATAACTACATCATAACCGTTTTTAATAAGAAAATCGGTTACGTGAGAGCCTATAAAACCTGCACCGCCTGTGACTAAAATACTCAAAATAAAATTCCTCTTTAATATAAGAAAATATTAAGCGAAAAAGGAGGCAATGTCAATTTTGGAAGAATTTTATAAA
>DAOQAU010000056.1:0-10255 GCA_035354275.1 Candidatus Gastranaerophilaceae bacterium | reverse complement strand
CTTGGTAAGAGGGTGGCTTGGCTTTTACTGGACTATGGAGGTGCGAGAAAAATTTTTAATTTTTCCGCATCCTCAATTTACAAACCCTTGACCTTTATCAAAAAACGTATTCTAATTAAATAATAAATATACCAAATCACATGAAAAGGAGATAGTATGAGCGATTTTACACACGTTGCCTTAAACAACAAAACATTTAGCGAAGAAGAAATCAAAAAACTGATAAAAGAAAATAATATCAGATTTATTCAACTGCAATTTGTTGACATAAACGGTCAGGTAAAAAACATGGCTGTGCCATCCGAACACATAGAAAAAGTTCTTGCAAACGAGATTATGCTTGACGGCTCATCAATAAAAGGATTCAGAAGCATAGAAACATCAGATATGTTTTTCTATCCGGACAAAAATTCATTTCAGATTTTGCCCTGGACAACAAACGATAACGCCAAAAGCGCAAGGCTTATCTGCGACATTTACAATCCCGACGGAACACCATTTGAAGGATGTCCCCGCTGTAATTTAAAAAGAGTTATGAAAGAAGCCGAAAAACTCGGATTTTCAATGAATTTAGGACCTGAAGCGGAATTTTTCCTTTTCGAGAAAAAAGACGGAAAAATCACCACCGAAACACAGGATAAAGCAGGATACTACGATGTCGGACCTGAAGATTTAGGCGAAAATGTCCGTGCGGATATCGTTTCTGCGCTTCAGAAAATGAATTTCGACATTGAAGCGGCTCACCACGAAGTGGCTGACGGTCAACACGAAATTGATTTTAAATACGCCGATATTTTGACAACAGCAGACAATGTTGTAACCTTCAGAATTGCGGTTAAAGCGATTGCCGCTCAACACGGACTCCATGCAACATTTATGCCAAAACCGATTTTTGGAATTAACGGCTCGGGTATGCACTGCAACATTTCGCTTTTCAAAAACGGCAAAAACGCTTTTCTTGATGAGAAAAAAGAATATCAGCTTTCGGATGCGGCACTTTTTGCTATCGGCGGGCTTTTGAAACATGTAAAAAGCATCACCGCAATTACAAATCCGACAGTTAACAGCTATAAAAGACTTGTTCCGGGCTATGAAGCACCGGTTTATCTGGCATGGTCTTTGGCTAACAGAAGCGCGCTTTTAAGAGTTCCGGCAAAACGCGGAAACGCAACAAGAGTTGAACTTCGCTCACCTGATCCAAGCTGCAACCCTTACCTTGCCTTTGCGGCAATTTTGGAATCATGCTTAGACGGTATCAGAAACAAAATTGACCCGCCCGCACCGGTTGAAAGCAATATTTATCATCTGACTTCAAAAGAGCGCAAAAAACAAAGAATTGATTCACTTCCCGGAAGCCTTGCAGAATCATTGGAACAGCTTGATAAATCACTTGTTGCAAGAGCAGCGTTGGGAGAACACATCTTCCATGAATTTATGAGCTCTAAGAAAAAAGAATGGGATTCTTTCAGAACTTACGTTTCAGGCTGGGAAATAAATAAATATCTGGAAAGATACTAAAAACTAAAAGACTTTTTAAGTAAATGGTAAATGGTAAATAGATTTTAACCCTATTCACTATTTACTATTTTCTATTTACTCACAGGCTTCCGTGTTCGTCTGTTCCGCCGGTTTTAATAAGCCCTAATTTATCGGCAATTTTTTCCACGGTTTTAACCGTATGGAATTTAACTATTTTTCTGTGCCTTTCGTAAGGGTAATAAACCTCTATCCCGTCGAGCCCGAATTTCATAAGATTTTTGACCAATTTTTCAAGGCTGAAAGTAAAACAGCATGCCGGATGCGCAAGGACTGCTATTCCGCCTGCTTCGTGGATTGCATCAATAACTCTTTTGGGATGTTTGAAAGAAAAAATTCTTACCCAATCGGCTTCAGTGCCTCTTTTTGTCTTGGCGCAAAGTGATTGAAGTTTTTTGTTGTTCACATCAACTCCGTAGCCGAGCATGTGCAAAAAAACCGTTCCAAACCAGCAGTCAAATTCAATTCCGGGGATTATAATTTCTTCATTTAAAATAGCTGTTTGTAAATAAGCATTGAGAGTATTGTGGTCAGTTATTGAGATATATTTTAAACCTTTAGCTTTTGCCTTTTCAACCAATTCTACAGCATTTACCCCCCCGTCGGAGAAGGTTGAGTGTATGTGCAGATTAACGCGGTTTTCATAATCTTGTTTGGTAAAAGATTTAATTAAGTCTTTGTAAGATTCAGTCATGATTTGTTTTTCTAAAGTATTGTATAATAAGACAATTTGTAATACACTTTAACATATAACAAAAAAAGGAACTAGACAATGGCTCGGATTAAAAACAGTGTTTTTGGAATTTTTATACAAGCGACAAAGCTTTATTTTACTAATTTTACTAAATTTTTCAAGTATATGGCATTTCCTGTATTTGGACAAATTTTGGGTATAATTATAGCCCTGCTTTCTTCCTACTACTATACTCTGAATGTTTCCAATTTAATCGCGCAGGGTGGAATTTTCAATAATTTTTCAATAATTTTTCTTGTTTTAATACTGATAACTTTGCCGGGACTTTTTATATTTATGAAAGCTTTTTGGGATTATCTTGTATCTTACGGGGCGATAAATTCCATGGTAGAAAACCTTGTTAAATCAGGAAAAGTCTATGATTTTGCGGCACACAATGAAGTTATAACAAGAAGAACACCTGCCTTTGTCGGGCTTTGGCTTTTGTTTGCTCTGTTCACGATTATAAGTATGTTTCCTTTATTTTGGCTTGTGGCAGGGATTTTATTTGTGTATTTTGTCCTTGTGTTCCAAGTATTTACGTTTGAACCTGACAAATCTCCCGTCGGATGCTTTAAAAAAAGTTTTCATATTATAAAAGGAAATTTTTGGAAAACTTGCGGATTGATGTCACTTTTGTGGATTTTTACATACTGGGTTTTGCCCGAAACAGTTAAATTTTTGTTTGATGCCGCAAAAATAATTGCTTTTCTTGCAATTCCTCTTGACGGTTGGGCAAGCCAATTTCCTATCGATGAAATAAATAAAATTCTTACACAGTCACCGACTGCATATCAAATAACTTCTCTTTTGATTGCTCAGTTTGTGGTTTCGGCTTTTTTGGGGTATGCGGTTATCTGCCTTACACTTCCTCTCAGAAGCATATGTTGGGCTCTTTGGTATAAGGCACTCAATAAAGGTGAAGCAAAGCTGGATAAGAAAATTCTTGACAGGGCTGAAGGTTGAGCGGTGAGCTGTGAACGGTGAACTGTAAAAAGAAATTACAGATGTATTTATGTTTCAAAAAGGTTAAAAAATGTTTTTATGCAAAAACTGCAAATCGATCGATAAATTTGAATTGATGTTTTCACCCGATTACAAGGGCGAAAAAAAGTTTTCCCAAAAATATAACAAGAAAAATGAAATAGAAATAACAGTTGACGGCTACACATTCATACCCGATTTGATGTTTATGAACGAACATGCCGTGTGCAGATATTGCGGTCAGATTTATATGTGGGATTACGGAGAGGTGAATAGTAAATAGGAAATAAAGTAGTAGGGCGGAATTGCTATTCCGCCAAAATAAGGATAAAGAAATGAGAAAAAACAGAAAAAATGACGAATTAAGGAAAATTAAATTTACAAAGAATTACACAAAACACGCGCTTGGCTCTGTGTTAGTGGAATTTGGCGATACAAAAGTAATAACGACAGCTTCGGTTGAATTTGAAAAACCCAGGTGGATGCCAAGAGACGCAAAAAGCGGCTGGGTAACTGCCGAATACTCGCTTTTGCCCTCATCAACAAGCACAAGATGCAAAAGAGAAAGAACAAGCGTTTCGGGCAGAACTCAGGAAATTCAAAGGCTTATAGGAAGAAGCCTGAGGGCATGCGTTGATTTGGAAAAAATGCCAGATATTACTATAATTGTTGATGCTGATGTTATTCAGGCAGACGGCGGGACAAGAACAGCAAGCATTTGCGGCGGGTTTCTTGCGCTTCAGGAGTCCGTTAAAAAATTAATTAAAGATAAAAAACTTGAGCAAAACCCTATTATTGAACCTTTGGGCGCTATTTCTGCGGGAATTGTAGAAGGTGAAATAAGGCTGGATTTGAATTACGAAGAAGATTCTTCGGCTCAGGCTGACGCTAATCTTGTCATGACAAAAAGCGGCAAAATAATCGAGTTTCAAACCACCGCCGAAGGTCATCCTTTCAGCGAAAAACAAATGCTTGAAGTTTTAAAAATTGCCAAAAAAGGCATTAAAGAAATTATCGAAAAGTATTAAGCATATTTTTCAAGATTAAAAGACATTTTGTAACCAAGATTGCTTATTATTCTAATTAATGTCGGCAATTCGGGCGTTATTTTGTTGTTGAACAATTTATAAAAATAAGTCCTGCTTATTCCTGTCTTTTTTGCAAAATCAGAAACTGAACCTTGTGCTTTTATCAAAGGTTTTAGACAATTCATAAATACGTCTTCGCGTCCATCTTCAACATAAAGAGTCAAAATTTGTTGTAAATAATCTAACGCCGTTTCATCATCAATCAACTCTTGTGAAATATCAAAAGTCGGAAATGTATCTATTAATTTTTTATTTTTTGCGGTCATGTTTTTTTGTCCTTTCTTGATAATCTTTCAAGTATTCTTGAGCTTTATTTATATCGTCTGACTGTCTTTGTTTGTTTCCACCAAGCAACAAAAGTAATATTTCATTATTTATTTCTGTAAAATAAAGCCTTAAGCCATTATCAAATTTCAATTCTATTATACCGTTTGGTAAATTCCTATGCTTTCCGTACAAATTTGATAATACTCTTGTAAGCCTTATAGCAATTGTATTTCTAAGAGGTTTATCCAGTTTGTAATACCAATCATCAAATGGAATTTTACCATTTTCTTTAAGATATTTTTTAATTATTTTCTCTTTCATAATTATAGTGTACCACAAAATATACACTTTTTCAAGTGTTACAAATTGTAAACATGAGTTTTAAATCGCTAAAAACCAATCATAATGCCCAATAGAATAGAATAGAATAGAATAGAATAGAATAGAATTTTTTATGTCAATTTTTTTATTGAGTGTGCTTTATAAATTTGTAACGTGTTAGAAAAGGAAAGGAATTAAATAAAATGCAAATTAACAGAGTTAATTCACCAAGTTTTGGAACAAAAATACCGACGATTAATGCTATAGAACTTGTTGTCGGAAGATCTTTAACATATGATGGCATAGAGCCAGCAATGCAGTGTGCTGAAAAAATAATAGGGAAACTAAATGAGTGTACAATAGATATCCCTTACATTATTAGTTGTTGCAAAGAAGTTTTAATAAAACAATTTCCTGTATTAGAAAAAGTAGAGGCTGATGCCAATAGGTTTTTTAAATGTAGACACTCAGCGTCTTCAATTTTTGATTGGGTTAATAATCAAGTAAAAATTATTGGTGCAAAAGAGCTTGATGTAGTCCCAATTAAAACAACTTCAGGACCTGCAGATGTTGTAAAAGCGTTAAGAATGATATTTTAATCTTTCACTTATTCAAAATAATCTTTGCTTCGACGTCTTTTCGTATGCTTAAAGATTTTCTTAAGCTGTCAACAAGCTCTGCTGCGGTTTTTGCAGAATAAAATTTTCCTGTCGTGACAAGCGCAGCGCATTTTAGCTGGTCCAAATCATCCTGATCGTCTATATTAAAAGCGATTACATCGATTTTTACATCGCTTCTTGTTTTTATTAACTCCATAGCCCACAGACATGGGCTTTCATCGCAGTTTTCACCTCCGTCAGTCAGCAAAATGATGTGTTTTTGACCGCTAAAACCTAAAAAATCCGAATAAACCGCTTTGTTCAAGGAATAAGTAATCGGAGTCATGCCTTTTGGGTGGGTTTTTGCAAGCTTCATTTCAATTTCGGCGGCACTTGCAGGAGTTATCGGAACAAGAAGCGAGCTTGCTTTGCAGGCATCATACTGGGTAAATCCCTGTCTGTTGCCATAGACTCTCAGTCCGACTTGCTTTTTCTTGTCTATAAAGGGCAGAATCTGTGACATGGTTTTTAGCATCAAGGTCACTTTTTTTTCTTTGCCTAAATATTCATCCATACTCCCTGAAAAATCAAGTATAAAAAGGATTTTTTCATCCGCATCGTATAGTTTATTTTTATCAAAATCACCGGGCTGATAGACATTATAATTCTGCGCAAATGCGATGCCTGTCAGGCACAAAAATATTAAAATTAAAATAAAATTCCTCATAATCTGTTTTTAAAACAAAGAAAAAATTTTCCCAATCCCCGAATGGGTAAATGCTTGAAAATTAAACCCGATTAAAATAAAATAAAATTATGAACAGCACTCAAATAATTAAAAATACTGAATTGCAATTACAAAAACAGTTTGAAATAATCGATGAAATAAGAGATTTTAACCAAAAAAAAGTCCTTGATGCCTTTGTCGAAAACAAAGTCGCAGCCGAGCATTTTATGACAGTCTCCGGCTACGGGCATGACGACATCGGCAGAGAAACTTTAGACAAAGTTTTTGCCCATGCATTTAAAGCCCAAAAAGCCGTTGTGCGAAATCATTTTGTATCGGGCACACACGCACTTGCCTGCTGTCTTTTCGGAAATCTCAGGCATGGGGAAAAACTTATATCCGTTGCGGGTTCACCTTACGATACGATGGAAGAAGTCATCGGAACGCGTGGCGATAAAAGAGCTTCCTTAATCGGGCATGGGGTTACCTACGAAGAAATCCCGCTAAAAAACGACATGGAAGTTGATTTTGAACTTCTCGAAAAAACAATCGATAAAATGTGTAAAATGGTTTTAATCCAACGTTCCAGAGGTTATTCGCTTAGAAAATCGCTTGATATTTCAACAATAGAAAAAATAATTCATATAGTTAAAAGCAAAAATCCGAATTGCATTTGTTTTGTGGATAACTGTTACGGCGAATTTTGCGAGAAAAAAGAGCCGCTTGAAGTCGGTGCTGACTTAATCGCAGGCTCTTTGATAAAAAACCCCGGCGGTGGAATAGTAGAAACAGGCGGATACATCGCAGGAAAAGAAGAATTTGTCGAACAAGCCGCAATGAGACTGACAGCTCCCGGAATCGGCTCAGAAGGCGGTGCTATGCTTAACCAGTCCAGATTGATTTTTCAAGGGTTTTTTATGGCACCTTCTATTGTATCGGAAGCCTTGAAAGGTGCAGTCTTAGCCGCTAAAGTTTTTGAGGAAATGGGATTTATTTCAACCCCGAAATTTGATGAAAAAAGGACGGACATAATCCAAACCATAACATTCAATGCCCAAAAGCCTCTGGAAGATTTTTGCAAAACAATTCAGGAATTGTCTCCTGTTAATTCTTATGTGACTCCTATCCCCGATTACATACCGGGCTACGAGGACAGCGTGATTATGGCGGGTGGAACTTTTATTGAAGGCTCGACCATAGAATTATCCGCAGACGGTCCTATCAGACCCCCCTACGCTGCATACATGCAAGGCGGGCTTAATTACGCCCATGTCAAAATAGTTATTCAAGGAATTATTAATAAATTAAACAATTAAAATTTTAATCTTCTGATTATTTTTTATACCCTGTTGTCGAATATATTTTGTAGTTTTAATTAATAAAATAAGATTAAGAATAGGGCTGGATTAATTTAAAAAAATTAATCCAGCCCTTTATTACACAAATGAGGGGGTTACATGAGCATAATTACAGCACCTGTTTCAAAAATGGAAGAGTTAAAAAACCTTTATATAGAGCTTAGTGCAAAAAGCTGCAATCAACGTTGCAAACATTGTTATATAGATTTTCCTGTTTCAAGAAATGTAAAAGACTTTATATCGGTTGATAAAATAAAACAGGCAATAGCGGACACAAAAGAACAAAATTTGGAATGTATTTATCTTACCGGTGCAGAGCCCATGACTCATCCGGAATTTAATGCCATTTTAAGAATTTGCCTAAAACGGGCGGATGTTTGTGTTTGTACAAATGCAAGTTTTATTAACGAGAAAAAAGCAAGGTTTTTAAAAAAAGTTGAAGAAGAAGGGGGAAATGAGATATTTTTTAAATTAAGTATTGACCATTACAACGAAATTAAAAACGATGATATAAGAGGAAGAGGCTCTTACAGACAAACGGTTAATGCTATAAAAAGCCTTATTAAATATGATTTTAACCCCATTTTAAGCATAGTAAATTACTACAGAGAAGATGAAAAGACTCTTTTGCATGAGTTCAAAAAGGTTTGCGAAAAAATAGGATTTGACACCGTTTTAGGTAATTTTGAAATAAATAATTATTATAACAAATATTCTCCGCAGCACGGAGTTGTAGAAAATGTTTCAGAAGATATTATCTGCAAAAACAGCAGAATTTTAACCGAAAAAGGAGTATATGTTTGTCCTTTTTTAACCAACGACCACAGGGGCAGAATGGGAAACAGTTTTTCTGATTACAGCAAAAAAATGCCTTTAGAAACAAACTTCTGCTATATATGCAACCAAAAATAAACTTATTTTTCTGTATATAATCTAAGCTGCATGTTTATCATAAGAATTTTTTTGTTTTTCGGATAAGGTACAAGCTCGATTTTATCGATATTCAACAAATATGGATATTTATAAATATCTTTCAAAAAACTTGATAAATCAGAATAATCTGCAACCATTTGCATACTTACCTGACAGACATTATACTTATCTGCAGCCCCTTTAACAAATTCATCTTCGGGCGGATTATAAACATATTCTACAGAATAAAATTTTATACCGTTATACTTCGCCATTTCAATTATATCGTCAAAAAGCACTGTGGAAGCCCCTTCGACATCAAGTCCGGATATTTCGGGTTTAAATATCTTTTTAGCTTGACCGGCAATCTTAACCTGTTTTTCCATAGACCCTGCTTTAAGTGTTTCAAGTTTCCTTTCAAGATCTGCCAGTTCCGTTGTCTTGGCTGAAATTTCTTTTTCTACAGAAATAAGTTCAACAACAGTAGGCTGCATCTTAAATATGACATATGCAAAAGCCATAATCATAAAAACAATATATAAAACAGCATCTTTATATCTTTGCACTTTTTCTCCCTAGAACTTGTCTATTTTTTGTAAATTTTGCGGCAGCTTATCTGCCGGCGGTGAAGCAGGCGGAGCGGCAGGCGGCGTTGGTACAGGTGCAGGTGTTGCACTTTGAGGATTATTTTGAGTCTGATTGGAATCATTTTTTGAACCAAACAACGGCTTGCTGAAATCAAACAAAGGTTTTTGCTGATTTGTTTGATTTTGACCGGCAGCTTGATTTTGTGTCGAAGTTGCAGCCTGTGGATTAAGTTCTGCCTCAGTCATATTAGTTATTTCAAAATCATAAAATTTTGGACCGGATGAAGAATCGGATACAAGGTCATCGACAGAATCAGAAGCAAGCTCAAGCTTATAAAGCCTTACATTTGAATTATTCACAAGTTGTTTTATTCCTTTATAAAAGGTATAAATGCTTCCGACGTCATTTGAGCGACCTTTTATATCCACTCCGCCGGTAGAATTTGTAGTATAATAATTAATCCACAATTTGCTCGGAATACTCATTCCCACAGCTTCATAATAAAAAAGTTTAGTTCTGTTTGAAACTGTTATGGAATTAATTGCGGCATTTAAATCAAAAGCCGCACCCGAAGAAAGATCAGAATATTTTTTAATTTCAATAGTTCTTTCTTGTATTTTGGTATTTAAATCTGATAATTTAGTTTTTTCCTGTTCTAAAAATTTATTAAGAGCAAAAGCAATTATTATCGTAGGAATAATCAAAGTCAAACCGATTACTACGGATATTTTCTTAACAAAATCACATGTTATCTCTACATCTATCCCGCCTATATTTACAACCGGATAAGTTCCGTCACTTACTGCAACACCTTCTTCACCTTCAATTTGTCCTGCAAGATTAAATTTTAAAGAAAAATCTGAAAAATTATAAATAGCACTTCCTATTGAAGTTGGAGTTATTTGCATTGCCAGATTGGGCAAAATATTAAAATCCGCAGACAAAATCGGCTCTTGAACATACTTATTACATTCCAAAAACTTAATATTTCCCTCAAAAGGAATTCTCATAGATAAAACTTCCGCGCTCACCAAATCGGTTTCAGAAAGGATGTATAAGCAAGATGCGGACATATCAGCAAGAGTGACTTTTGCCGCAGCTGTAATTACATTATAGATTTCATCATCACTAAAAGATTTTAA
>DAOQAU010000055.1:0-10389 GCA_035354275.1 Candidatus Gastranaerophilaceae bacterium | reverse complement strand
ACCAATCAAGGATTTGTTACATGACAACCAAAAACAAAGAAACAGGTGCAAAGGGTGAAATTTTAGCCCAAGAATATCTTAAAAAACTGGGTTATGAAATTATTGAAACCAACAAAAGGTTTTCGCGTGCCTGTGAGATTGATATTATTGCAAAAGACAAAAATACGCTCGTTTTTTGTGAAGTCAAAACCCGTTCATCTGATTTTTGCGGCTCGGGATTTGAAGCAATCACCAAAACTAAATACGAACACATTAAAACAGGACTTTTTACTTACCTTCAGGAACATAAAATTTATAAAAAATTCCGTATTGACGCAATTTCAATAGTATTAACCCCTTCGGTTAAAATTAACCACCTTAAAAATATATAGTTTTTTCATGTTCATTTCTTTTCTTGTTTTTGCGATTAAACAAGAAAAGAAACAGAACCTAGTCACTATTCGTGACGCCATTTCGCACGAAAAACAAGTTTTCGGCGAAAGAAGGCAAGAAAAGAAAAAAGAACGCGAACAAAATGCCAAAGCAGCAGGCTTTGCCTGCAAAAGTGAATGTTTATTTGATAAGCAAACTCATCAAATAAATTATGTTATAATAAGAAACATAAATTTACACGTCATCCTGAACTTGATTCAGGATCTCACAAGCGAATGTCAGATAGATGCTGAAATAAATTCAGCATGACAAAAGAAGGTAAATGAGAAATGCAAAAAGTAATTATATTTATCAGATATTTATTGTTTTTTCCTGCTAGTTTTATTTTTGCGATCATAATATCTGGCTTAGTATCTGTTATTCAAAATTTTATTTCTTTAATATCATGTAAGTTTATGTTGATAGCACCTTACGGAATTTGTTCTAATAATTTTGAACAAAGAACTTTTTTGGCGGATTTGATTTTTCCATATTTAGTAATATATTTTTCAATATTAATAATTCCCAAATTTAAAAAAGAAGCTGCCATCATTGAATTAATATTTTTCGATTTAATTTATTTATTATTAAGTATATCTTTTTTATTAAAAGCCATAATTAATATTAATACATTGGAAACTGTAATTATAGGTTTTTTATTAATTATCACAACTGTATTACTGATACAAAACAAAACAAAGATAACAATACTGTAGTCATATTTTCAACCCACTGTTATTTTAGATCGCTTCGCTTGCCCTCGCAATGACGTGCCATATTTCCGACCATATCGTAGTGAGTAACTAACACTTAACGAAACAAAGGCAAAGGCTTGCGTCACTTAGCACGCCTAAAGTTGAGTTTAATGATAGTTAACGAACGCAGATCCGGTCGGGAGTTTCTTTGCCTACTTTCTTGTCGACACAAGAAAGTAGGTTCACAAAAAAATTAATTTAAAAGCATCACTAATAAGAATTGTAACATTTTTTGTTGTTATACAGCAAAAAAATGTTGTATGTTTTTTTATATTAACTGTATAATTAAAAGTGTGGAGGTTAATATGACAACCGAAAATAATTTTATGCTCTTGGATAGAGCAAGCCTGAGAAAATTGAGCGTAAAGGATATTTCGACTTCTGCGCCGGATTTAAAAAATATTTTTGAACCCAAATCGGTCGTAATTGCAAATTGGCTTATCCGCTGGATTGAACGTGATTTTAAATCACAAAAAATAAAAGAAACAGACCTTCTGCCTCAAAAAGCAGAGCTGGCCTATCACTTAGGCGTCAGCATAGGAACAATGCAAAATGCGTTCAGGTACGTAGAAGACAAAGGTTATGTAGAATCCAAACAGTGTATAGGCACAATGGTTAAAGACTGGCAAAATGCTTCAAATTACGTTAAAAAGCTTACCTCAAAGCGTGATTTGAGTGCCGAAGCACTTAAAAAATACTTTATGGAAAAGAAATTTAAACAGGGACAAAAACTTCCTTCGGCAAGGTCTCTTGCAAATACTTTAAAAACTTCGGTAAATACAACAAGGCTTGCCCTTGAATACCTTGCCTCAACAGGCATCATTCAACACAATTTTATGAATTCAAATGACGCCCAGTGGGTTTTAAAAACAACAAATTTTGCCGTTAAAAATGAATTTTCCCAAGATTTTGACAACGTAACTCTTGTTGAAAAAATAGAAAAAGAACTGAAAGATTATATTTCAAAAAATCTTAAAGTCGGAGATAAATTACCCGCCCACGAAGACCTCTCCGCACAGTTTAAAGTGAGCATAAAAACAATTCACGATGCGCTTAAATCACTTATTAAAAGCGGAATTCTGCTTGCAAGAAGAGGCCGCTACGGCACAACGGTCGTAAAAATGCCTTACGAAAGCGAATTTTCGCCCAAAAAAGAAACCTCAATCTTTGCATCAGCACAGCAGACAGCTTTTTACAATTACGAAAAAACTCAAAATCATATAAAAGCACTTATCGCCCAAAAATACGAAATAGGCTCAAAACTTCCTTCCATTTCAGAGTTTTCCAAAGAACTTGATTTGAGCCCAAACACAATAAGAAAAGCTTTCAATAATTTGTCAAAAGAAGGTTATCTGCGCTTTGCAAGAGGACGCTACGGGGGTACTTTTGTAATAGATATCCCTGAATCTACCTCCCAATCATTCAAATGGCTTGCGGTTAATCCTAAGTATGCAGAAGTTTATAAATGACATAGTTCTAGGCAAGCAAAGCGAGCCTTAGAAATATGTCATCCCGAACTTGTCTTCTCTTCTTGTTCCCGAGACTTGTCGAGGGTTACAAGGGAGAGTATCGCTTGCGATGTATCGGGATCTTATCTATAGGTGAAAAGCTGAAAAGTTTATAAGATTATGAGTTTATAAGTTTTCTTCTTGTATTTTACTGTTTGCTCTTTCCCCTTTTTTGTAAATGAGCATGCTCAATTTTTCCTGTTTTTAGAGGATAAAATTTATACTATTGATTGATAGTATAACCATGACTTGGAGAGTAAAAATGATTTCTACTTTAAATTCAATGAGCTTATCCTCTTTATTTTGCGAAGATGGTTTTGAAAAGTGCAATACGATAAATATAAAGCTAAAGGCATCTGACATTACTGATGAATTTATTTCATGCGGAAATTACAGTTCTTTAAATTCAAAATCGATTGATACATTAGTTGAATATAAAATTGCCAAAAATTTACAACTCACTTCTCAAAACTTAAGTACAGAAAATATTGATTATGAGGCAGAATTTAAGGAATTTTTAAATGCCAAAGGATGCTCAAATGAAAAAGAGCTTCAAGCTCTTAATACAACATCTTTTAAAACAGTCGGTCAATTAAGGAATGCAGTAAGTTCAATTATAAGAACAACTGTTTCTAATGTATTATCCGATGACAACAATTTAGAAAAATATTTAAAGGATATAGATAATGTCGTTTCAGACTTATCTGTAGAAGAATTAGCAGACTTCTTTAATTCACCGGAAGAAGCCATTAAAAAAATAATTGATATGCTTAAAAACTTTATCGAAAAGTATAAAGATGACCCAAGCATGAAAGAAAAATTAAGTAGAATAAAAGAATTATTAAAAAAATTAGAAAAAGCTCAAGAAAAAACAGATAAGGATAAAACTTCCCAAACAGAAGAAAATCAAAAAAATTATATTAAAAAAAATATTGAAAAGTATGAAAAAATAATTTTATTATATTAACAAACAAAAGCGGGCGGCTCTTTCAGAGCCGCCCGCTTTTGTTTGTTTGTTATTTTTAAGCTGTCTATAATTTTTCGGCAATCATCAAAGTAGTTTCAGCCAAACGGGTTGAATAGCCCATTTCGTTGTCATACCAAGATATTACTTTAACCATGTTGTCGCCCATTGTCATTGTCAAAGCCGCATCAACGGATGAAGAATAGTTAGAACCGATAAAGTCGGTTGAAACAAGCGGTTCATCAACGTATTCCAAATAGCCTTTAAGCTCATTTTGGCTGGCTTCTTTCAAGGCTGCGTTAACTGCTTCTGCTGTTACAGGTTTTTCTGTTTCAAACACAACATCAACAACTGAAACGTCAGGTGTTGGGACCCTCATAGCAAAGCCGTTCAATTTTCCTTTCAACTCAGGAAGAACAAGTGCGACAGCTTTAGCAGCACCGGTTGTTGTAGGAACGATATTTAAAGCTCCTGCTCTGGCACGACGAGGATCTTTGTGACCTGCGTCAAGAAGTCTTTGATCACCTGTATATGAATGGACTGTTGTCATCAAACCTTTTACGATACCGAATTTTTCCAAAACAACTTTAGCTACAGGAGCTAAACAGTTTGTTGTGCAAGATGCCATTGAAATCACGTGGTGAACGTTTGTATCATATTTCTGGCAATTTACACCCAAAACGATTGTTATATCTTCGTTTTTGGCAGGAGCTGAGATGATAACTTTTTTAGCACCTGCTGTGATGTGAGCTCTTGCTTTTTCAGCATCTGTGTAAAAACCTGTTGATTCGATTACGACTTCAACGCCTAATTCTCTCCAAGGAAGCATTGCAGGGTCTTTTTCAGCGTAAAATTTGATTTTTTTACCGTTAATTATAAGTCCGTCTTCTGCTACTTCGACTTTTCCGTCAAATCTTCCCATTACAGAGTCATATTTAAAAATATGGGCTGCATCTTTCATTGTTAAACCCGGATCATTTATTGCAACATAATCAATTTTGTCGTAAATTCCTTCCTTGATTGCTGCTCTTAATGTGTTACGGCCGATTCTTCCAAAGCCGTTAATCGCTACCTTTACCATTGTCTTTCTCCTTATTTTATGTACGGTTATAAACAACTATTTTATACCCCAAACACAAAACTTTATCAAGCAGAATATTGCAAGAAAATAAATGTAAAGAAATGTAAACCAAATAACCAAAAACCTTGTTATAAAAGCATTTTTTGAGGGTTATTTACGTTTATATAATTGGAAGGAAACTTCATAATATATTGGTTGGGAAATAGCAATGAACGTAGAAAGGGTTAGTTTTAAAGGAAACGCAGCCGGCACAATGTCAGGAGAGTTCTCTTATTATGCGAAAAAGTTTCTTCGTGAAAAAAAATTTGAAAAAGAAATTGCAGCAGAAGCCCCTAAAATTATACAATTTATAAGAAAATTCGGAGTATTAACCGGAGAAGTCCCCAACATTTTGATAAATGCAATCGGAACAGGTTTAGTTGCACCGTTTTTTATAAAATACAATTTTCTTTCAAAATCAGACAGCGACACAAGGACTTATTCAGCTTTAAGACAGCCTGTTTCTGCCATTTTGGCGGTTTTAATGCAAGGAGGTTTGGTACTTCCCTTTGACAGATTAATGAACAACATGAGCAATAAGGGAGAATGGGACGGTCATGCTTTCAATAAAACAGGATTTCAGGATTTAAAATATATAGAAAAAATCATTAAAAAACAAAATCCTAATCTTACAAAAGCCGAAATCAAAGAACTTGCAAAGGCAAAACAACTTGAACAATTAATTACTATGATTAATCATGCAAACAATAATAATTTTGTTGGATATATTCTTGACGGTAAAAAGGTCAAACTTTCAAAAAATCAACTGAAAGCACTTATGAGAGAAACTCTTGACGACTTATCCAAAAAACATCCCGATATTGCCAAAAACATTGAAAGCTTAAAACACAATATTTCAAAAGGAATTTCTATAAAAGAATTCTCCCAAAAAATCGGAAAAATAAGCAAAGAAACCGATTTTGCTTATGAATTAATCCAAAAACATATAGAAAATGTCGCAAAAAATATTAAAGGGTTCAGGGCAATAGTGGGGCTTGTCGTAAGTTTATCAATTCTGCCCGTAAGCTGCGCCGCGCTAAACTGGCTTTATCCAAGATTTATGGATAAATTCTTCCCGAGCCTGTCAAAAAAGAAAAAAGATAATACAAATTTGCTTAAAAATATTCAGGCAGATACCTTCAACGGCAAAACAAAGGAGGTGTCTCAATGATAAGCGTTTCTAAAATCATGAACACAACAGTAAATTACGGACTCAAAAAACCCTTAAAAACTCTTGCAAAAATGAATTTAATTAAAAAAGTTACAAAAGAATACAGAGGGAATAACATCAAGTTTATTGCAGGCTTAGGAATTTTTTCAATTATCCTCAAAGACGGTTTGGGCTGCTATCTTTATGTTAAACAAAGTTTGGCAAACAAAAAAATACCCGAAGATAAAAGAAAATTCGTTGCCGCACTAGATTTGACTAACGGCGGTTTGATGATTTCCTCTCAAATTTTAGCTTTCTTGACTGTTTCTAATGAGAAAGTTCAGGAAAAATTATTCGGTAAATTATTCGGAAAAACATTTGATAACCTTGCCAAAAAGTTTTATGTAAAAATAAATGCTGTAAAAAATGATACTACAAAAATGACATTACAAGAGTTTGAAGAATGTTTCAAAAAATTCAAAGGGGGCACTAAGAATATTTTTGCATTCCTCACATCCCTTGTTGCCGCAACGATTTTAGCAAAAAGAGTTATCGTACCTTTTATTGCAACACCTCTTGCAGACAAAGCAAAAGTCTGGATGGACAAAAAAGATTCCAAGACCGACAAAGTTGACAAATAAATTTATCCCATTAAAAATTAACTGTCAGCTTTGAGGAACTTTTTGTGTTTTTAGATTTTTTATTCAAAAGAAATGAATGCCCGCACGATGAAATAACCCCTGAAATGAAAGAAGGCTATTGTCCTGATTGCGGTGAATACATTCAAAACCACTGGTTTATAAGCCGCTGTTCATGCTGCGGGCTGAAACAAAGAACCACAATTATAAAAGGTAAAATTTCATCCCAAAACAAATTTTGCAGAAATTGCGGAAGCAATTCTTTTTATGTTGAAAAATTAGATAAAATAAACGTTATTGACGTAAATTACGCGGCTGTTATCAAACAGGCTGTAAGAACAGACAGAAAATCCTTTATACAATGCTGGGTAGAGCCGGAGCGATTTGTACAGCTAAAATTATTGACAGGATAAATAGGAAATAGGAAATAGTAAATAGAAAAGAATAAGTGAATAGGTAAATAAGTGAATAAGTTCAATTTGTTGCTTCGCAACGAATATAAAACTCTTCACCTATTCACCTGTTCGACTATTCAACTTTTTACAAAAACATCCATTGGCAAACGATTATGGAGGCGAGTGCGGCGATAATATCGGCTAAAAGCCCTACCCAAAGAGCGTATCTGAACTTCATAATCCCCACAGCACCGAAATAAACAGCTAAAACATAAAAAGTCGTCTCTGAGCTTCCTACCATGACAGCAGCAAGTTTTGTTAAAAAATCGCTTGAATGAGGATTTGTCGCAATATCGGAAAACAGCCCCAAAGCTGCAGCCCCTGATAGCGGTCTTATTAAAATTACAGGAACAATATCAACAGGAATCCTGAATTTTGTCAAAAGCGGAGCAAGAACCCCTGCAAGACTTTCGATAGCACCTGACGCCCTTAGCATCGAGATAGCAACGATTATTGCTATAAGGTAGGGGATTATGTTCACCGCAACTTTAAAGCCGTCTTTTGCACCTTCAGTAAAAACTTCATAAATAGGGACTTTCTTGACAATTCCCATTGTAAGTATCAACAAAATTATAAAAGGCAGTGCCCAAAGAGAAATTAAATTCAAAATTCCCTGAAAAGTCATTCTTCACCTCCTTGAGAAGCCTCTTGGGGCGGAAAAACTTTTTCAAACAATTTTGCAAGCAAAACAGCGCACACAAAAGTAAAAGAGGTTACCAAAAGTGTGGGAGCGATTATTTGGGTGGGATTTTTAAAGCCTGTTCCGACCAAAATAGCAAGTACAGAGGCAGGAATAAGCTGAAATCCGGCTGTATTCATAGCTAAAAGCATGCACATGGCGTTTGATGCTGTTTTTTTGTTTTTGTTGTGCTTTTGCAAATCCTGCATTGCCCTTATCCCGATAGGAGTTGCGGCATTTGTCAGGCCGAGAGCATTTGCAGAAAAATTCATCGCAATGTTTCCAATGGCAGAATCCTCGGGCGGAATTTCGTTAAAAAGTTTTTTTGTTACAGGTTTTATTAGTTTTGCTATTAATTCAACCAATCCTGCTTTTTCTGCTATTTTTATCATCCCAAGCCAAAACGCCATTAATCCGATAAGCGAAAAAGAAATTTTAACGGCTTTGTCTGCCCCTGTCATAATCGAATTTACAACATCGGGCAACTTTCCATTTATTGCCCCAAAAACTATTGATAATACCAACAATACATAAAATATATAATTCATAAATCAATTTAATCATTAATTTTATAAAATTTCAAGTTTAACAGCTCTGACAGATATAGTAATAATTTGTAAAAAAAGGATTTTAAGTTTTCTTGCTTTACGTTAGAATTGTTTTATAAGGAGTGAGTATGCAAGAGTTTTTGACAAATAATACAGTAAACTGCAATTTAATGTCCCTTACCGGATACAGAACGCTTGTAATATTGGGGCTTTTAATGGACTCGCCTAAATCACCCGATGAAATAAATCAACATTTTTTTAAAAATCAATACATAAAAGAAACTTTTTCTAATGATATGCTTCGCATATATATAAATTCACTGCGCGAAGCAGGCTGCGAAATAACAAGAGCAAGCAAAACCACAAATAATAAATATGTACTTGTTTCACATCCGTTTGATTTTGACCTTCCTGAAATACAACTTTCGGCAATACAAAAATTATATAAAAGTATTTATGAAAAAATAGAAGTTAAACAAGCTGTTGAAATTGAAAATCTGTTTAAAAAAATAGAAATGCTGATAAAAACCACTAAAACAAAAGAATTTTTGGCAAACTGTTCCATTTTTAAAAATACAGATAAGTATCTTATTGAAGACCTGCTTTTACACTGCAAAAACAAAAACCAAATTGTCATTATATATAAATCTCCACGTAAAATAGAAAAAGAAATAGAAATAATAGCAGATAAACTTTCTTTTAAATCTGATAAATTATACCTTTGGGGGCACAGCCTCACGCACGGGGAATATTCGTATTTCAAAGTGGAAAATATTTTAAAAATTCTTACAATAAAACTTAAAAAAGAAAAAATAAACAACAAAGTCACAAGAATAATTTATGAAGTTTACAACCCTGCTACAAATAATTACATGATTGAACAAAATGAAAAAATTATAGAAAAAAATGATAAAAAATTAGTTATAGAAAAACTTTGTGAAAACAAATTCGAAACAATCCAAAAACTTCTTTATTTAGCAAAAGATTGCAAAATAATCTCCCCACAAGAAATTAAAAATGAAGTAAAAAATATTCTAAAATCAATGGAGAAAACTTACAAAAATGATTAAACATAAAAAATTTAGCGACACAAGCACAAGAGTGCTGGAAACCCTTAAAATTTTGGTTAAAAGGGATTCCAGTATTCAAGACATAATTAATCACTTTGAAAAAATAGACCCAAATAACAGGATTTACACAAATGAAGTTATTCTCAAATATATAAACACCCTAAAAGTTTTTGGGTTTAAATTTATAAAAAACAAAGACAAATACTCTCTTCTTAACCCTCCAAATCAAATTTCGCTAAGTGAAAATGAGCTTAAGACTATGTGCTTCATCGAAAAAGTTGCAAAAGTTTTTCCGGAAGAAAAGATTAAACAAGAAGTAAATAATTTCTTGCAAAATTTAGAAAAAAGATTTGATGACAAAACCCGATTTACGGCAAGCAAAATGATAAAACCCGATTGTACTGTTATTAATCTTGATTACGAAAAATACGCAAAAATTATCAAGACTTATGAAAAATATTGCATTGATAAACAAAAAATTAAAATTTTATACCGACAACCCGACGAAAAAACTATTTCCGTGATTGTTGAGCCGATAGAATTTAAGTATATGGAAAATAAAGTTTATTTCAGTGTTTATAACCCTTTTGAAGGCAAAATTCAGAACATTTTGCTTGAAGATATTATTGAAATAACTCAGTTACCTGTAAAATCAAATGCAACAAGCATTCTTACAACAGTAACTTTTAAAATAAACGGCCGTTTGGCAGAAAATTACAAACTTCACGAAGGAGAAAAAGTTATCCAAATTGAATCTGACGGAAGCAAAATTATAGTAAACCAAAAGGAAGACAAAATTTTTCTTTTAAGAAGACTTATGCGATACGGAAAATTTTGTGAAGTAATATCTCCAAAAACTTTCAGAAAACAAATGAAAGAAACGATAAAAGAAACATTAAAAAATTATTCTTAATTAAAAGAATAATCGCCTAAAGGGCTTGATTTTAAAGTTTTTAAATGATAAATTAGAAATACACGGTGGGCTTGTGGCACTCTGCCGAAGACAAACTGACTAAATGTCAGTTTGGATGAGAGGTAGACTCTGCCGAACAAAAGCTGACTAGATGTCAGGTTTTGTGAGAGGAAGCAGG
>DAOQAU010000054.1:0-10975 GCA_035354275.1 Candidatus Gastranaerophilaceae bacterium | reverse complement strand
CAAACGAAACAGAATTATACACTCACGCCCCTGTAAGAGACCAAGTCCCTGTGTTCAACAATCATCCTGTGGGGCAAAGATTTCTTGACTGGTACGGAAATCATCTTGGAATTGCTATCCCTCAAAACAGACCTATAACGGGGTTTAAATATCTTTGTACGGCAGATCAAAAATGGCATGAAAATATATTAATCAAAGCCGATGATGAAGGATTTTATCTTTTAGATAAAACTATCAACAATTATGGCACAGATTACGTTTTACATAGATATTCTATACAAGGAGAGGAATTACATGACAGTTTTTCTATGTCCTGCATGCAAGGATATAATCCGTTTGACCCCGAAAGCCCTTGGTCTCCACCTTCAGATTATATTGAATACTTAGGAAGTGTCGGTTTAAGCCGTGCAACTGCTTCTAATAATTTATTGCTCACTCTTGCTCCTTTATCAGAGCACCGTTTGCGCATGCTTTTCCCTTCAGGAACTCAGTTTGAGTACCAAAATTTTTCTTTTACAACAAAAAACGGCGGGGCTGTTCCAAGAAATGATAGGGCCCCTATGGCACGTTAATTTTTGCTAAAAGAATATTTTATGCAGGCAATACTTTTGATTTGCATATCTTCTGTTGAAAAATCCCAAGGGCATACCGAATAGTCTGCTTCAAAGTAATCAACAGCTCCGTACTGTCCTATGCGGGTTCTTTTTGAAGATAAATCTATATTTATCATATACTGTACTAATTTAGATTGCAGGTCATATGCCTCTTGCCCTGAAAGAGAGGAATATGCAGAATTATTATCAATCAAGGTGTTTATAATATTCAACACCGTAGCTTCTTCGGCAAGATTTCTTTGCCAGAGCCAATTTCCGCTCAAGTCTTTGTTAATAAGATTTTGAATTACTCTAATTGCTCCGTTTTTATACCGTTCCAGCCCTTGTTCGCCTACAAGCGGAACGTTTATCTGAGAGCTCGCGTCTGCGTAATTTGCATTAGATGAAGGCTCAAAGCGTGTTTGCTCGGGCTGGAACATTTTGTTTAATTTGCTTGATGCGACCGTTTCTTGAAAATGGTCATAAACCTTGCCTAAAAATAAATTCAAAAAAATAATCGCAACAATTCCAATAATAATCCATTCAATAATATTATCCGCTCTTCTTGCTTTATTTATCATTTTTCATCTCCGAGCTTGCTTTTATAAATGTTTTTCGATATTGGAAACGATTGAAGATTTTGGCATTAAACCGACAAGTCTTTCTACTGCATGTCCGTTTTTGAAAACCAAAAGGCTTGGCAATCCGCTTATCGAGTATTCTTTTGCTGTTTTAAAATTATCGTCTGTATTGATTTTAACCACTTTTATTTTGCCGCTTAGTTCTTGTGCGACTTCATCAAGCACCGGTCCCAATTTTCTACAAGGTCCGCACCAAGGTGCCCAAAAGTCCACCACTACAGGGATGCTTGAAGTTAACACTTCTGCTTCAAATGTTGAATCGTTAATTTCTATTGCGTTTGACATTGTAAAAATCTCCTATAACCTTGTATCACATTACTTTATCATGGGTAAAAAAATATATCAATATTTTTACATTTGTGCTACGATTTAATAGAATGCATGAAACTAGATTTTTTGCAATTACCGGTCGGAGAGATTAATGACTAAAAAGAAAATAATTGAAATAGTTTTAGACACTGAAACCACAGGCTTAGACTACACGAGAGAAAAAATAATCGAATTTGCCGCAGTCAGACTTGAAAACGGAAAAATTAAAGATGAATTTCAAACTCTGATAAATCCTCAGCAACACATTAGAAAATCGAGTATGGCGATTCACGGTATAAACGAAGAAATGGTTAAAGATGCGCCAACGGAAGAAGAGATTTTGCCTAAAATTTTGGAATTTATAGGCGATTATCCGATTGTAGCCCACAATGCGATTTTTGATTATTCTTTCCTTAACGAAGCTTCTTTAAGACTTTTCAACAAAGAAATTACAAACCCGAGAATCGACACTCAACAAATGTTTAAAGAAGTCTTTCCTGACTTGGAATCTCATGGACTTGAAAATTTAACCAAAAAATTCAATGTCGAATTCACAAAACATCACAGAGCTATGGCTGATACTATGGGGCTTGCGCTTGCATATCCCGGGTTAAAAAAACTTTACCTGCAAAGATATGACTGGCAAGAAAAGCAGCTTGAAAATGTGGAATACCTTTTTGAAAGATATTTGAGAATTCAACAATGTGTTGTTGCTATGCAATCTGAACTGCAGGATTTGCGCACGGTATTCAAGCTTTATTTTGATATGGGCGGTAAACCGATTACTTCACAAAGCGGTGAAACCATGGTTTACCAATCCAGACAATCTTTCGGTTACGATTTTTCTGCAATTAAAGATATTTTGGAAGAAATAGGTGCAATGGAAAAAGCGGTTAAGCTCAATACAGGATTTATAGACAGACTTGTAGGCGGGCTAAGCCTTGAGGAAGAAAAACGCAATACCATTAAAGATGCGCGTCAGGAAGTTTCCGAAACTCGTAACATTCAAATAATAAAACAAGATAGAAGATAATAAAATCAGTATAACGGGAGATGAAAATGGCTAATTTTTTGGTTGATTTTTTTAAAGAACCACCTATTAAAGAACAAATGACGGATGAAGCTCAGATTAAAAAAACTTACGCACACTGGCGTTTAAGAATGTTTTATTCATGTTTTATCGGCTATGCGATATTTTATCTTTGCAAGAAAAATATCGCTGTTGCACTACCGGGCTTAAGTGCCGAATTCGGCTTTACAAACACCGAATTAGGCTTGCTTGGAAGTTCGCTTTACTTAACTTACGGCATAGGAAAATTTGTAAACGGTGTTATTGCAGACAGTGCCGATGTAAGGAAATTTTTCCCTACGGCATTGATTTTAAGTGCGATTGCAAACCTCTGCTTCGTTCTCAGTGCATTTTTCATAACACCCGGACAAGCTTCATTTTTCGGTTTGCCTGCAAATATGGCTTTGCTTTGGCTATTTGCTTTCTTTTGGGGCGCAAACGGTTGGTTTCAATCCGCAGGATTCCCCGCTGTTGCAAAAAGTTTGACTTATTGGTATTCAAATTCTGAAAGGGGTACAAAGTGGTCGCTATGGTCTTGTTCCCACCAGGTCGGAACATTTTTGAGCGTAATAGTTTCAGGCACAATAGCCGCACACTTCGGTTGGAGAATGGCATTTTTTGTTCCTGCAACGCTTGCAATAATCGCCGCGCTCTGGCTTTACGGAAGACTTTGGGATAGACCTCAGTCAATGGGGCTGCCTTGTGTTGAAAAATTCAGAGAAGAAAAAATTACCGAAGATGCTGATTGTGAATCTCCCGAAGAAGTCGATACAAGAACTTACGGACAAATTTTTAAAGATCACATACTTTTCAATAAAACCCTTTGGTTACTCGCGATTGCCTATATTTTTGTCTATATAATAAGATTCGGTGTTGAAGATTGGGTTATAAAATATCTTCATGAATCAAAAAACAATTCTATTGAGCTTGCCACTATGAAATTAAGTGCATTGCCACTTTTTGGGATTCTAGGCACAATCGGTGCGGGAGTTATTTCCGATAAAATATTTAAAGGTGAAAGAGCAATAGTTAACATTCTTTATCTTATTGGAGTAATCATCTGCATTACCCTATTAAAATTTAATACCATAAGTAATATTGATTTTGTTTTAATAGCACTAATCGGTGTGTTTACTTACGGTCCTCAAATGATGATAGGCGGATTATGTGCAGTTGAAAGCAGTTCGAAAAAAGTCGCTTCTGCCGCAACAGGTTTTACAGGAACATTCGGTTATGTCGGTGCCTTCCTTTCTTCTTTCGGCACAGGATTTATGGTTGATAAATTTAGTTGGAGCGGAGCCTTGTGGTTCTGGGATGCTTCAGCTTTAATATGTTTATTACTATGCATTGCCCTTTTTGTTATGGAAAGAAAAAACGGCGGTAAGTGCTGATGAGTTGATAAAAAAGGCGGCGGGCTGCAAAGCAGCCCGCCGCCTTTTAATTTTATAACTTAATCTTCAAATTTTGTTCCGTAAAGAAGAACCATTTCAGGATTTTCAAGTTCTTCATGGAGTTGAGAAATGTCCTTATTTAATTCAGGGTGAACAAAATCCGGATTTAATTCAAGCATAGGGACAAGCGCAAAAGCACGCTTATCCAAATATTTATGAGGAATTTCAAGATTTTCTTGTTTTATTACATCTTTTCCGTAAAAAAGAATATCTATATCAATAGTCCGGTCTCCTTGAAAACCTTCTTCCTGCCTGTTTCTGCCAAGTTGTTTCTCAACCCTCAAACATTCTTCCATAAGAGAAATCGGGCTTAAAGAAGTTTTCATTTCAATAACGGCATTAACATACCATTGCGTATCAACTTCAAGCCATGGCTGAGTTTCATAAAGCGATGATGTTCTTATAATACTGCAGCTTTCAAGTTCGCCCAAAAGCCTTGTGGCTTGCTGAACATAACCAACTCTATCTCCTTTATTTGAACCCAAGCATAAGTAAACAATAGTCATAATCTTAATTTTACAATGTCTTTGGTAAAATTGTCAAATGTTAAAACTTTTAATATATAACAATACAAGTTATATATTAAATTATTTTAAAAAACGCATGAAAACAAGCAATAATTATTATTGATTTGTTTTTTAAATATTGCGTAGTTTGTAGGACAAAATGTAAGTGTTCAAGCCTGTTTCTTCAGTTAGTATAGTAGAAACCTCCAAAATTATTGGCGATATTTCTAAAATATCCGAGGTCTTTCCGAAAATTATCGGAGAAACCTCATCTTCATCAGATAGTTTTGTTAAAGCAGCACAAGAAAATTTTAAATTAGAAAAACTTTCAAACATTTCTGATATCATTAATTTTTCAAATTTTTTTGTTTCTGAGGCTCTAAAACCCCAACGAGGAAAAAATTTTTTAGTTCGCTTTATTAATAAATTGGGTGTTTTATCAGCTTGCAAATACAATCTTGAAAAGGCGTTTTTATTGGATATTGAAGTAATTAAAGATGCATATGGAAAAATTCTGGCAGGGTTTGGCTATTCCGAAAAAGACGGAAAACTTTTTATAAGCCATCTTGTAGTTGATAATTCAAAAAGAAACAATAAAGAAATAAAAAATATATTAATAAAGATAGGCAAAAGAATTAAGAACATCGCCGAAGAAAAAAATGTTTCTGAAATCGAATGTATGGTGCAAGAAGAAAAAGATAATCTTATTAAACTTTATAAAAAGGCGGGATTTACGGTAAAATTGCCCAAAGAAAAAAACGATGATTGGACAATGAATGTTTTAACCAAAGATTTTGGAAAAAAATATTTTTAAATTATTTTTTTTGAAATTATCTCAAGCCATCTTTTGTTATTTTTTCTCAGTAAACATTTTAGAAATAATATCATTATATTTATCGAAAATCATGTTACGCTTGGTTTTTCCGGTTTGGCTTAAAAGTCCGTTTTCCTGATTGAAAGCTTCTTTTAATATTTCAAAATTTTTAATCTTTTCAAAGCTGGCTAAATTCGGTTTTAGCTTTATATAATTATTAATCTCTTTTTTAATAAGTTCTTTTAAGTCGGGATTTTTAATAGATAAATTAACCCCTTTATGAAGGTCATTAACAGCAATACCACACTTTTCCAAGGCCTCTTTTGTAGGAACAACAAGTGCGCCGACCGAATTTTTATCTTGACCCACCAAAACAATTTGTTCAATATAACTGCTTTGCAAGCAGGCTTCTTCGATAGGCAAAGGCTCAATATTTTCTCCGCTTGATAAAACTATTGTTTCTTTGGCTCTTCCTACAAGAACAAGGTGATTGTCAACAGTAAGCCAACCCAAGTCACCGGTATTAAACCAGCCTTCTTTATCAATTACTTTTCGTGTTGCCTGTTCATCTTTATAATAGCCCTTCATAATCTGCGGCCCTCTTACCAGCACAAGCCCTTTTTGAAAAATGCCCAGTTCCATAAAAGTTTCAGGATCAACAATTTTAATCTCAGTTCCCCTTATGGGTTTTCCCGCAGAGCAAAGGTAATTCTTGTCGTCTGCGTGGCGAAGAGTTAAATCAGGGGATGTTTCTGTAAGTCCGTATCCTATTCTTATGTTTACGCCGATTGCATCGTAGAAAAGTTCATCCTGAAGCGATAATGCTCCGCCGCCCGAAAAAGACGCCCTGAAATTTAAACCTGTTAAAGATTTAATTTTTTTATAAAGAGTGTTGGTGCAAAAAATGTGGAGGGGCTTCCTGAATGAACGGGCTATAAAATGATAAAACCTCATTATAAAATTATAATTTGTAATTTTATTCGGGGTGCGCTCCTCACAATACATTTTATGAATTTTATATCTAATACTGTTTTTAACCGCAAAATCAAAAATAAAATAGCCTGCTTTTGATTTTTGCTTTAATTTTTGATAAATTCCAAGCCTTATGGCTTCCCAAATACGAGGTACGGACATAAAAATATCAATATCGTATTTAAGCAGATCATCTTTTAAATAAGGTATTGTCGTGAAATGAAGATGAAATCCGTTTGCAAAAAAGATAATCTGTGTTGTCATTTCATAAGCATGCCAGACGGGCAAAATCTGTAAGGACCGTTCTCCGACTGTGATTTTTAATCCGTATTCAATGGGAAGAATTTGAGAAAGCATGTTTTTGTGCGAAAGCAAAACTCCTTTAGGATTTCCTGTAGTGCCCGAAGTGTAAAGCATTGTAAGGTTATCATCGGGATTGATTTCAGGTTTTATGAAATTATTATTTTTGCCAATTTCAATAAATTCATCAAAAGTGTAGACAGGAATATTTAAATCGGAAGGTTTTTCGTTTTTAGGAAAAATTATAACGATAAATTTAAGATTTTTATTTGAATTTATGATGTTTTTAAGAGAATTAAGGATTTTATAATCACTTAGAATAAGTGCTTTGCTTTCACTGTGGTTTAAGATGTATTCGAGTTCTTTTATCGGGGCGCAAGAACCTCTTAAAACCGAACAGGCGCCTGTTTTAATAATTCCTTGGTTACAGATGAAATGAAGTCCGTTATTTTCGGAAAAGATTGATACAAAATCTTTAGGACTTATACCGAGTTTTTGGAGCGAGGAGGCAAAAGAAGTTATATGTGCAAGGACTTCATCATAAGTCATTTTAATATTGTTATGATCATCAATTATGGCATTAAGCCCCTTGTATTTTTCAAGGGATTTTTGCATATAATCGGCAATGTTTTTTTGATTGCCGATGAATTCGTAAATTTCTTTCAACTCACTTTGCAAATCGGTATTTACGGTTTTTTTGATAACTTTAATTGCCATAATTATTCCAATATTCTAATTACACAATTTTACACCAAAAATTATGATTTTGACAATAATAAAAAGAATTGACAAAAACACCCGCGAGGTCGTCATAACACAGAGAAATAGCAAGGGACGGGATCGAACCGTCGACCTCACGGGTATGAGCCGTGCGCTCTCACCAGCTGAGCTACCTTGCCATAGTTTGTATATTTTGTCATGCTGAATTTATTTCAGCATCTAACCAGCTTTGCTAGTGGGATAGATCCCGAAACAAGTTCGGGATGACAGACTTTTTGTAAAGTTATTTTCACATAAACAAGCCTTAAACGCAAGCAAAAATTACTAAAACTTGTTAATTCTGGTCAGCGGCCAGAACAAAAATATCGCCCTGCCGACAAATCTTTCTTTGGGTAAAAATCCCCAAAAACGGCTGTCCTGAGAATTTCCGCGGTTGTCACCGAGCATAAAGTAATTTCCCTTGGGCACGGTAAAAGGTCCGCAATACATTGCCTGAGTGCAAGGGATATAATCGTATTCATCCATAACATATTTTTCTTCAAGCATTTTTCCGTTTACAAAAACGTTGTATTTGCCGTCAGAATCTTCTTTTATTAAAATTTTATCTCCCGGAAGCCCTATAACTCTTTTTATATAAGCAATATCTTTGCAGAAAAATCCGGTTAACCTTTCAAAAATTGCAATCCCGCTCATATTAAGTTTTTCTGTAGGAGGGTAAAAAACCATTATATCGCCGCGTTTTGGAGTTGTAAAAAATCTTGAAACTCTCTCAACAAAAATCCTGTCGCCCTCAAGCAAGGTAGGCTTCATTGAACCGGAAGGTATCCAGCGGATTTCTCCGAGAAAAAACCTTATAATTATTACCATAACTATTACAAAAACTGCTGTTTCGACAGCTTCTTTTAATACGGGCTTAATTTTTGACTTTATTTCTTCTAAATCCATTTTATATGCTCTCTTTTAAAATCTCTATTAACTCTTTTATTGCGGTTTTATATTTATTTGGGGCGATTTTTTCCATGGAAAAAATCGCCTTTTCAAAATAATTGTTCATCAAAGTTTTTGTTTTTTCAATAGCATCGGTTTTTTGAATTTCTTTAAAAACATTTTTTTTAAGTATGTTTTTATTTTCTTTTTGTGCAAAAATGAGCGGGGCGGTGAATACACCGGATTGAAAATCATTTTCGGCATTATTTTCCATATTTAAAACATTCATTAAGTCATCTCGTATTTGAAAGGCTATTCCGAAGTTTTGTGCAAAATCGCTTGCTGTTTGTTTTAATTTTTTATCCTGAGATTTTTCGCTGAGCAAAAATCCGCCTAAAACACCCATTTCAAAAAGGAGTGCTGTTTTTTGCCTTGATTTTTCGATATATTCTTCAATGGATGTTATTTTATTTTTTGTAAAATACTGTCTGATTTCACCAAGGCAGGTTTGTTTAATTGCCGAAGTAAAAAGTTTAAGAACTTGGGAGGAATTTGTTTCAATAACTTTTTCAAGTGACATTGAAAGCAGGTAATCACCTGCAACAACGGCCAAATCATTGTCAAACTTAGTGTTAAGGGTTTTTTGTTTTCTTCTGACAGACGCGTTGTCCATAATATCATCGTGGATTAAGGTTGCGTTGTGGACAAGTTCGACAGCAAGCAAAATTTTATATTGTTCTTTATTAATTTTATTTGAAATGCTCCTCAGGAAAAGAAAACCCAAAAGGGGGCGGATTCTCTTTGAAGGTGAAGTTAAAAATTTCAATAAATGTTTATTTAGAGGACTTTTTTCCTGAAACAAATTTGAGATATCCGATTCTAAAACCTCAAAATCTTTGCCCGTTGTTTCTTTTATCTTTTCGTATCTTTGTTTAAAATTCATTTTCGGCTCCAATCCTGAGACCACTGCACAAGTGTAGAAAATTTGTTTTTTCTCACTTTTGCAGTGGTTGACCTTACAAAAGTGAGAATGGCTAAATCGGCACGAGGAGTGCCGTTTAGCCATTCGACACTAGCCGTCTTTAAGACTTTGTACAAGGTCATTTTTGTAAAAAATGGACTTGTGCATTAGTCTTATCCTATTGTATCATGGATTTTCCAAAACACTGCGCACTTTCTTTCAAGCAGGTCTTTAATGTTTCAAAATCTAAGTCGGGGGCAATTTGTTTTAATGATGTAATTGCATTTTCGTCAATATTTTCAGAAAAAATTTTTTTAAGAAGTTTTTTGTCATAATCAAAAAGAATTGAGCCATGCTGAAGAATATAACCGTCTTTTCTAAATTGAGCCGAGCCGATTAATTTTTTGCCTTCAAAACATAAATCCGCACCGGTTGAAATCGACATGCAATAATCAAATTTTGCCTGAGGCTTTTTGGATGCAAAAGCCAAATCAATGCCTAATTCCTCAAAGGCATCTATTAATATTTGTGATATTTCTTTATAGGAATTGACAACACTTTGTCCATTTTTAAGAAAACTTGTAGGGCAGATAAAAGAGTATGTTAATTCTTTGTCATGAAGCAGTGCCCTGCCGCCGGTGAGCCTTTTAACTATATCAATATTTTTTGATTTCAAAAAAGTTTTATCCAAAAACTCATCGCTTTGATTTCTCCCAATAGAAACACAAGCGGGCGACCAACCATAAAGCCTAAAAATAGGTTCTTTTAACTTATTATTTACAGCAAAATCAAGCAAATCCGAATCCGTTTGCATATTTTCTTTGCCCGTTTTTACTTCAAAATCAATAAATTGCATATTTTAATTTTATAACAAATAAACTTCCAAATAAAAAATAGGGCGAAAAAAGCTTTGCTTTTTTCGCCCTGAGATGTTAAAGATAAAGGTGTTAGAGAAAAATTAAGGTCCGGGATAGAGCCCGAGCAAAACCATATTGATAGTACCGACAACATCATCGTAGGAAGGCGACTGTTGTATTTGCTTAGCGGGGGGGATGAATACGTTATAAGATTGGTTTACTAATTCTTCGGTTGTATCTTCTTGTGAACCATTTTTAGCTATACCTTGAAGCTGATCGATTCTGACCATAAAAGCACTATGATCGGTAGCTAAATCACCGGTCGGAGTTAAACCGACTTTTTGCATCAAAGGAGCCCAGGGAACAGGAGTATTTGGATTATTTTGTACAGGGGCTTGTTGAGAATAATAATTATACATAGCATTAAAAAGTGCCCTCAAATCTTCTTCCTGATTACCTGTAGGAAGAATGCCGAATTCCTGCATCAATTCATTAATTCTTGCATTAGAAACATTTACGTTAAAATACTGATTAACATAATCATAAGTATATTGATAAACACCGTTTACAGCACCTACGGTCATTTTCACACCTCGTAAAAGTATATACTTTGTATATCGTTTTCATTCCCCAAAACTTTAGAAAAAAACCTTAAAATAGTTATTTTTGTAACATAATTTAATAAAATTGATTGAAATCAAGAAAGTATATACTTTCTTAATAATTTGTTACAATTCTATAACCCTTTATCCATAAAGGATTCAGAGTTTTTTATTAAAATATTAAACATTTTTTGAGCAATTTTGTATATACAAAATACTTATATAATATATAACACTTTTGTAAGTTTAAGTA
>DAOQAU010000053.1:0-10990 GCA_035354275.1 Candidatus Gastranaerophilaceae bacterium | reverse complement strand
ACAAGAACTTTAGGGCTTCAAATTCCAAATAGAACTATAAAAATGATTAGTTTTGGTGATGATGCTGACAATAGCTATTGTATTTGGAGGCCTGACCCTACAAGAACTGATAGCGACCATTTAGCATTTATTGAGCAAAGGACTTGGGCAGGCGGAGTTTCCAGTTATGTATCTAAAGTTTTTAGCCTTCTTCCAAATTCTAATAAACTTAAATGTGAAGAAAAAATTACTTATCAAAATCCATATACTGGTCCTGAAGCAGTTTGGTCCGATTTAGAGCCGAAAGAATATGAAAATGTCGGAAGCGAAATAATATATAGGGGGTACAACAGTTCCGGATATTGGGATGGTTATCGTAATGATCCTGAAAGTAACAATAATGTATGCTACACAATAGGATACCCTAATATAAAACTCCGTAATATTCATTTTAGAATTAACGGACTTGAAGATCCTGAAGAAATTATTAATACTATCCCTTACGAACGTTAATTTACATTTGCAAATTTCATTTTAATTTTTGCCACTGCATCAATTTTTTCTTGTTCGGTTGTTGTTGGCAAGTTCAAATTTGTAAAAGAAGAATCCCACCAATTAATTGGGGTTGTTGGATTTATTGCGGGTATTAATGTTGTTCCATAAGACGAATTAATGATTATTCCATAAGTGCCATTGACGAAAGGGGCATAATTACAGCTTCCTCCGTCAATATATCTAGTTATAAAACATTGCACTGTAGCCTCTTCGGCAAGATTTCTTTGCCAGAGCCAATTTCCGGTTAAATCTTTGCTCATCAAATTATCAATAACTCTTTGTGAGCCGTTTCTATATCTTTCAAGCCCTTGTTCGCCGACCAGCGGGACATTTATCTGTGAGCTGGGATCGGCATAATTAGTGCCGGAAGAAGCTTCAAAACGTGTTTGCTCGGGCTGGAACATTTTGTTTAATTTGCTTGATGCGACCGTTTCTTGAAAATGGTCATAAACCTTGCCTAAAAATAAATTCAAAAAAATAATCGCAACAATTCCAATAATAATCCATTCGATAATATTATCCGCTCTTCTTGCTTTATTTATCATTTTTCATCTCCTGCTTTTACATTTTTTATTTAAGCATTTGTTATAATGTATTGTCAATTTTTGTTTAATTTTTCAATCAAATTTTGTGCAGCATTTAGCAGCGGGTCAATGCTCGGAGAATAAGGAGGAGCATAAGTTATGTCGCTGTTGAAAAAATCATCAACCGTTATCCCTGATAGAAGTCCTGTGCCTACAGTATTTACTCTCTTATCGGCATCTCCGCAGCCGATAGCTTGTGCACCTAAAAGTTTTCGGCTTTTTTTATCGGCAATGAGCTTTATTGTGATATTTTTAGCTTCTGGCATATATCCGACTTTGTCTTTTTTTGTGACTTTAACGCTGACAGGTTCATATCCGAGCTTTAGTGCCTGTTTTTCGGTTAATCCTGTCATTGACATTGTGAATCCGAAATATCTTGTAACCGCAGAGCCCAAAATTCCTTCAAAATCATCTTTTTCGCCACAAGCATTCAGTGCTGCGCATCTGCCTTCTTTGCTTGCAGTCGAGCCCAAAGGAACCCAAACAGGGGTTTTTGATACTATATGGGTTTTTTCTGCACAGTCGCCTGCTGCATAAATATCTTTGATATTTGTTTGCATGTGCTTATCGACTTTTATTGCTCCTGTAACTCCAAGTTCAATTCCCGAATCTGCTGCTATTTGAACATTTGGTCTTACGCCGGTTGCTATTAAAACTAAATCCGTTTCAAATTCAAGTCCGTTTTTGGTCTTGACTTCTGTTACGTTATTTTTTCCTACAAGTTCAACTACCGCATCTGAGTTAATGATTTCTATTTTGTGAGAATCCCTTTTTAAAATATGTTCTTTTATTAAATCCGACATGTCATCGTCAAAAATAGACATTATTTTTGGCGCAAATTCAACCATTGTAACTCTAAGTCCTTGTTTTACAAAAGCTTCCAGTACTTCAATTCCTATATAGCCTCCTCCTACTATGGTTGCGTGTTTTGATTTTAAGGCTTTTTCTTTTATGTTAATCCCGTCTTCCATTGTCCTGAGGGTAAAAACATTTTTAAGATTTATGTTTTGAATCGGCGGAATTATTGGTTTTGCGCCTATGGTGATTATAAGTTTGTCATAATTTACATTAAATTCTTCATTTGTTTCAAGATTTAAAATTACAACCTGTTTTTTATCGGGCAGAATTTTAACCGCCCGGTTTAAAAGGTGAATATGAACATTCTGTTGCTCAAATTCTTCGGGGCTTCTTGCAAGAAGCATTTTGTAGTCGTCAAAATTGCCTTCAATATAAAAAGGAAGTCCGCATGCAGAATATGAGATGTTTGTGTCTTCGGTATAAACATCAATTTGGGCTTGCGGGTTTAGTCTTCTTATTTTTGCTGCAGCTTTCGGGCCCGCTGCAACTCCGCCTAAAATAACTATTTTTTCCATAACCATAAAGTGATTTTAATTTAAATTTTTTATAAGGTCAATTGTTTTAAAGGGTTATTTTATAAAAATGAATTTTTTAGGGTTGGCTTTTTATAACAATTCTTTTAAAAAATTCGGGAGTGCAAAGCGTGCTTCGTGATATTCCCTATTGTAAATTTTACAAGTTTTTGTAACATCACTGCAGCGTTTTTCATCTATGTATGAAAGTGGCTGAACTTCCTCTGAACAAAATGCCCAAGCCCAATATCCGCCCGGATATGTAGGAATCGGCGAAGTGTAGGTTGAAGTTATAGGAAAAACTTTTTTTAATAAATCATACATTTTTTTGATTTCTCCTTTGTTTACAACAGGGGATTCTGATTGTGCCACCACAATTCCGCCTTTTTTAAGCGATTTTTTGACGTTGTTGTAAAACTCTTGTGTAAAAAGACCTTCACCCGGTCCCATCGGATCAGTTGAATCTATCAACACAACATCAAACTCATTTTCTTTTGTCTTTATATATTCGATAGCATCTTGAACCAAAATTTCCACTTTTGGGTTATCAAGTTCTCCCGCGATAGTCGGCAAGAATTTTTTGCAAGCGTCTATTACCATACCGTCAATTTCGCAAAGAACGACTTTTTCAACTGTGTCATGTTTTAAAACTTCTCTTACTGTACCGCCGTCGCCGCCGCCTATTACAAGAACGGTTTTGGGGTTTTTATGTGTGCACATAGGAATGTGCGCTATCATTTCGTGGTAAAAATATTCATCTCCTTCTGTGGTCATCATCAGACCATCAAGAGTTAAAATTTTGCCCAAAGTTGAATCTGTATCAATTATTTCGACTTTTTGAAAAGGCGATTGCGCCGAAAAAAGTACTTCTTTTTCTTTAATCGCTATTCCAAAACCCGCCGGTGTAATTTCTTTGTAAAAATTTTCGTTCACTGTTTCTTCTCCTTGAATTGGCAAATAGTGAACAGAAAAATCTATTTACTATTTACTATTTACTATTTACTTTATTGTGTTTGACAAAATGTGTATGTGAAGGTGGAATACTATCTGTCCTTCGGCTTTGCCGGTATTAACATGAAGCCTGTATGATTTAAGGTCTTTAATTGCGCAAACTTTTTTAATCCCTTTTAAAAGCTCTGCCATAAGCTTTTCGTCTTCAAGTTCGTTGAAAGAATCTACGTGGACTTTCGGAATAATAAGCGAATGAACTTTTGCTTTGGGATTAATGTCTTCTATTGCGATTAAATAATCATTTTCGTAAATTTTTGTGCAAGGAATCTCCCCGCTAACAATTTTGCAAAAAATACAATCAGACATGATTTCCCCCTTCTTATATCAGGGAAAATTATATCATGAACATGGTTTTAATTCTTATTATTATCTTGAGGCTGTTGCATTTGGCGGGCGTAGTCAATCTGTTGTTGGGTTTGGTCTATGACTTGATTGACTTCATTTTTGGTGTTTTTGTTCAAAGTACTTTTTGGTGCATTGAAATTAAAATGCAACAGAGGGTTAAAAAACCAAACAATCGCCGCGATTATTAGTACGATTAAAATATTCCACATAAATTTATAAAACCTCTTTTAAAAGTTTTTGAATTGCATCTTCAGGCTTTAAAGTCACCATTTCACCATTTGCCCTTGTTTTAAACTCTACAAGCCCTTCTTGAATTGTTTTTCCGACAGTTACGCGGTAAGGGAAGCCTATCAAATCCGCATCTTTGAATTTAACTCCCGCACGTTCGTCCCTGTCGTCAAGGACTGCTTCAATTCCTTGGGCGAGCAGTTTTTCGTAAATTTCAACGGCAACTTTCATCTGCAATTCGTCTTGGGTATTTACAGGCACAATTACCACATGATATGGCGCAATTTCAAGCGGCCAGATAATTCCGTTTTCGTCATGGTATCTTTCGACTGCAGCAGCTGCCGTCCTTGAAATTCCGATTCCGTAACAGCCCATTACATAAGGCTTTTCTTTTCCGTCAATATCGGTAAATACCGCATTCATTGGTTTTGAATATTTTGTCCCGAGTTTGAAAATATTTCCGACTTCAATTCCTCTGGTAACATCAAGTTTTGCTCCGCATTGGGTACAAATTTCACCTTTTTGGGCAAGCCTTATGTCGTAAAATTTTTCAAAAACTTTCACTTCAGCACCGAAATTTGCCCCTACCATGTGCTTATCTGTTTGGTTACAACCTAAAACAAAGTTTTTGAGATTTTTTACACTTTCATCTGCTATTGTCCAAATGCCTTGAATTCCGACAGGACCGATAAATCCGGCTTCTGCTTCAAAACCTTTTTCTTGCATTAGTTCTTGAATTTCTGCTGCAGAAGCAATTCTAAGCTCGGTTGCCCTAAGTGCATTTTTTAATTTTGTTTCTTCTGCTTCTTTATCTCCTCTGATGATTACAAATACAGGTTTTTTGTCTGCTATATAAACAAGGGTTTTTAAAATGACCGTGGAAGGAGTTTTTAAAAATTGGCATAGTTCTTCGATTGATTTTGTCTTAGGTGTATCAATGATTTGTGCTTTTGTAAAGCCGCCGTCTGTTACTGCATCAGGCAAAATCGAAGTTGCATGGTCTGAATTTGCCGCATAATCACAGTTGTTACAGTAAAAAACATCGCTTTCGCCCGAATCCGTTTCAACTATAACCATAAATTCATGACTCATGCTTCCGCCTATTGCACCCGTGTCGGATTGAACCATTTTTGTTTCAAGTCCGCAGCGTTCAAAAATCTTTTTGTAGGCTTTTGTCATGTTTTCGTACTCTTTGTCAAGCCCAGCTTCGTCAACATCAAAGCTGTAAGCGTCTTTCATGATAAATTCCCGCCCTCTTAAAAGCCCGAAGCGCGGTCTTATTTCGTCTCTGAATTTTGATTGAATTTGGTATAAATTAACAGGTAATTGTTTGTATGATTTTAAGCCGTCTCTTGCGATTGAAGTTATTACTTCTTCGTGTGTCGGACCAAGGCACATTCCCCTGTCGTGGCGGTCTTTAAGGCGCATTAATTCTCTTCCATAGACTTCCCACCTGCCGGATTCTTCCCATAGTTCTTGAGGCTGAACAAAAGGCATTAAAAGCTCCTGCGCACCTGCTGCGTTCATTTCTTCCCTTACGATATTTTCTATTTTTGTCAAAACCCGCCACATCAAGGGCAGATAATTGTAAATCCCGCTGGTGAGCTTTCTTATATAGCCCGCTCTTACAAGCAGTTTGTGTGACATGACCTCTGCATCTGAGGGAAATTCTCTCAAAGTCTGTACAAAAAGTTTTGACATTTTCATATTAATTCTTCCTTTTTTAACTTATATGGTTATTTTAGCATAAAAGGAAAAGAGGCGAAAAGTAAATAGTAAATAGTGAATAGACGTGAATAAGTGCAATTATAATAAATTTAACTTTTCAACTATTCGACTGTTCGACTATTCAACTAAATTAGCCTTTTAGCCCTTCAGCCCAAAAAACTTATCAACTTATAATCTCATCAACTTATAAACTAATAAAAAGCCCCCGAAGCGGGAGCTAAAATTTTTGTTAGGGAAGGTAGGAAGGTAGGGTGTGTAGGGGGTTGAAAGGTAGTCTCTTTTATTTAAACGGGGTGTTTGTGTTTATTTAATGTTTGTTCGTTTCGTCTTACATATATATAAAGTATATATCAATTAAATAATTGCATATATACTATTTTTTGTTACAAATCTTTACAATATAAAATAGGTTAAAGCCAAAACCCTTTATTTTAAAGGATTGTTTATAGTAAGTTAAGGCGGCGCAAGATTTTAAATCTTGCGCCGCCTTATTATAAAAATTAAAGTTCAGTTGTGTGAACAATAAAATTCACCGCTAACTGCTCACAGTTCACTAATCTAAGCTGCTTGAAAATCATCTGTCAAAGAAAGTTTAACTTTGCCGGCTTCGGGGTTCATCAACTCAATAATGATTTGATTAATCCCATCTTTTAAGCATTTTGCGCCTTTCAAAATTAATGTTCCTTCTTGACCTAAGCGAAATCCGATTGGGTTTTCTTCTGAAATGTTTTCGGCTTTGATTTCAACTCCTTGGGTTAGAAATTTAACTTTTTCGGAGTTAAAGATTTCATCATTGATTTTTACAAAACTGAAACCGCTGATAAAACCCGGTCCTAAAACATTTTTCAAATCAAAGCAAACGCCGTCGTCGGTTTGTTTCAGAGAGCCCTTTTTATAGACCCGCTTAATCAAAAATTCCGGAATGATGCTCATAAATTGCTCCTTGGGACTTGGCCGTTCTGTACACACATCTTTTGCAGATTAATTATCGGCACATTCGTGTCAATACTTTAGGGGTAAATGTACTTAAAATTTTTGTTGGTCTTTTCATGTCAATGTAAGGGGGGCAGAAAATTCTTAATTCATTTTGCGGTTAACATAGTACATCGGACTAGTACAGTTGGTGAAGTGTTTGGTCACCCACTTGCATTATAACATTTTTTAATTCAAATTTAAAGTCCCATGCGGTTTTTATGTTTGATGCTTTTTCCCAAATGACTATATCAATGGTGTTTTCGGGTTTTAAGAAAACATTTGGCAGATAAAATTTCTCCTGAAGAGCCACGTGGTGAGTGTTTTTTAAAAATCTTCCTATTTTAACCCCGTTTAAAAATATGGTTGCCCTGTCATAGGGAAAATTTTCCATTGAAAGATATTTTGCAAAAACAACATTTTCTTTAAATTCTTGATGAAATTTAGTAGAAAGTTTTGTCAGGTAAGGATTTTCACTTTCTCTTAAATCTCCTCTTTCAAATGAAAGTTTGTCATTTATGTAAAAATCCAAGTTGATTTCGGGCTTAATTTTAAATTCCACAAGTCCTCTTGGGTGGTTTGTGTCACCCGAAAATCCTTTGTCAAAGCCCAAGTTTTGAACCAAAATAGTCAATTCGTTTTGTTCTTTATACAAAATTGCTTTGTCAAAAGGAATTGAGATTGTTTCTTCTATTTGTTTAAGTTTTTCGTACTTGTAGCTGTTTCGGTTGAGAACTTCTTTTCCGTTTACGTACATTGCAAAAAGATGCCTTGCACTCAGGGTAACTTCTTCTACTGTGTTTGGAATTTTTGTTTTATACCAGATAAATTCATCGTATTTTCCGACGCAGAGCGCATCTAAATCATTTTTGCTGTCTGTTTTTTCCCAAGAATTATAATTGTAGCCGTCATCAATTTCAGGCGAACAAAAACTTATTTCAAAGTCTTTAAGTTCTATTATTTGAGGCTGTTCCTGAAATTTAAAGTATTTTTTTGAAAATCCGCTGATTAGATCAAAATAGGCAACTTCTGTGGTTTTAGAAAGTGCTATTCTGCCATTAGAATATACAAAATCGGCGTTAAAGATGACCTTATCATCTAAAACCCACGTACGGTTTGCCAATTCTCTTGAAATAAACAAAAATTGCGTTGATTTGCCGTCTTTTTCAAATTTTATGTTCTCGTAATCGTTTTTATCTGCTGAAATTGTTATTTTTTCACCGTTTTTGTCGATATAAATATTTGAATTTTTATCGGAGAGCATAAACAAGACTTCGTGGTTTTCGTCTTTTATCCTTGCAAAAATTTCTGCTTGAGAAAATTCTATTTTGCAGGCGTAAAGTCCAAGGTCTTCAGCGCAAATTTTCATGTCGTAAGGGTAAAGAGTGAAGGGTAAAGAGTGAAGAGAAATTAAAACATCTTCTTCGTTCATATTTCTTACAAATAACCAGTTGCAATTATTTTCATAGTCTTTCCTTCTGACCGCATAGATATTTTCGCCCAAATCCAGATTTTCACGCTCGCCGGTGTTTGTAAGCCCAAAAGATTTAAGAAAATAATTTATCTCTTTTGCCTTATATAAATTGGGCTGAATGTTGCCGTATTCATCAATCGGAGCAGTGAATTCGTAGCTTGTATAAACCTCATCGCAAGCTAAATCATCCCAAGATGTTCCGCCCACTGCCATATAATGGTTAAACATTGTAACGCCTTGGGATACGGCAGTTTTTGTCATAATGTTTATGTGCTCATCTCCCAGTGCTTTTCTCATTTCCCTGTAGCCGATTCCGTCCCACTTGTCAAACCAGCCGCTTTGCATTTCTGCTATAAATATCGGAGCATCTTCTTTGAACATTCTTGCAGAATCTTCAATATTGTCAATGGTGTCAAAGCAAAAATGATCCTGCTTCCAGTTTTGATTAGGGTTTATGTAGGGGTAAATGTCACACGCATATATGTCCACTACATCTGCCCAGAGTCCTGCGCAGTATGCATCATTGTGGAAAATCGGACAAGTGATGCCCCTTTCGCGAGCCATTTGATAAAGCTCTTTCATATACTGCTCATCCATTTCGTCTGTGGCATATTCGTTTTCTATTTGGAAAGCAATTATGTTGTCAAAATTATTTATAACAGGAATTACAGCGTCATACCATTGGGTAATGAATTTCATGTACTCAGGCGAATATTGATAAGTAGCACCGATTCTGTTTCTTGGGATAACCTCTTTTTTTCTTAAAACCCAAAAAGGAATTCCCCCTGCGTTAACCTCTGCATTAATAAACGGTCCGGGGCGGATAATTACGTAAAGACCTGTTTCTTTTGCTGTTTCAAGAACTTTTTTAATATCTTTTATGCCCGAAAAATCATATTCGCCTTCTTTTTTGGAATGGTAATTTGCGTTTAAATATATATCAACAGTGTTGTAGCCTGCCGCTTTGAGTTTCATAAATCTATCGCGCGCAAGCTCGACTCCGGGGGTTCTGAAATAATGAAACGCCCCGCTTCTTATAAACTCCCTTTTGCCGTCTATTATAAGCGAATTTTTGTCAAAAGTTACCTGCATTTAACCATTTTGCAATATTTTTCACTTTTTGGCAACTTTTTTTAAAAGAGTTTACATTAAAGACCGTTTTGAGGTAAAATTTAGGAATGAAATTAACTTTAAAAGAAATAATTGAAGCTACAGAGGCAAAAGTATTAAGAGCTGAAGGCGTAAATGGTAAATTTGCCTTATCTACAGATACACGCACTATTAAAAAAGGTGAAATATATTTACCCCTAAAAGGTGAAAACTTTGACGGTGAAGAGTTTATTGATAAGGCGATTGGAGCAGGGGCGATAGGGTTTTTTATAAGTGAACAGGGAGCGGTGAGCGGTGAGCAAAAAATAAGCGCAAAATTAATTTTGCAAGTGAAAGATACTTTGACTGCGTATTTAGAATTGGCGCGATTTTGTAAGCGCAAAATCGCGCCCAAAGTCGTTGCAATCACAGGAAGCAGCGGCAAAACCACCACAAAAGAAATGGCCTTTTGTGTTGCTTGTGAAAAATTTAAAACCCACAAGTCAGAGCTTAATTTCAATAACGAAGTGGGGCTTTGTAAAACAATTTTGTCCATGCCTGAAAATACTCAAGTATTGATTGTAGAAATGGGAATGAGAGGACTTGGCGAAATCGAACTTTTGTCAAAGTACGCAGAACCTGACATTTCAATAATTACAAATATCGGAACGGCGCATATCGGGCGATTGGGCTCTGTCGAAAACATAGCAAAGGCAAAATGCGAAATTGTAAAACATCAAAAGAAAAACGGCATTTTGATAGCCCATGACGATAAATCAATTAAAGATGAACTTATTCACTTATTCACCTATTCACCTATTCACCTGAAACATTTTTCATTAAAAGATACAAAGATTGTCGAACACAAAATCGGCTATTCAAAATTCGTTTACAAAAATTATCAATACGAGCTTAATGTTGAGGGTGATTACAATATTCAAAACTCTCTTGCGGCAATAGAAATGGGCCTTGTTTTGGGTATGAGCGAAGAAGAAATATTTAAAGGTTTAAAAAAATATTCTCCGATAGAAAAACGTTGGGAAGTTAAAGAAATTAAAGGCTATAAAATTATAAACGACAGTTACAACGCCAATCCCGAATCAATGAAAGCTTCTATCGAAACATTTTTAAATTTATACCAAAATCCTCGCCTTATGGTACTTGGCGATATGGGAGAATTGGGTAAAAATGAAGTTGAATATCACAGACAAATAGGCGATTTTTTGATTCAAAAAATCGCCAAAACTACTGATGTCGGAATTATAACTGTCGGTAAACTGGCAGGTGAAATCAATTTAAAACTTAAAGAAAACGGTATTTCTTCAATAAATTTCAAAGACAATTTGCAAACATCCCGTTACATTCTTGATAATGTTAAAATTGGTACTACAATTATGTTAAAGGCATCGCGTGCGATGAAGTTTGAGGAAATAATAAACGAAGTGAATAGGAAATAGGAAATAGTGAATAGAAATTAAAAATCCATTTACTATTTACTATTTACCATTTACTAATACATAAAACAACAAATTTTTAAAAGGAGCATATATAAATGATAATGATAATAGTGGCATTTTTACTCGGGCTGATTTTATGCCTTTTGTTGGGAGTGCCTTATATTGATTTTCTTAAAACAAAAATGTTTGGTCAATATA
>DAOQAU010000052.1:0-11340 GCA_035354275.1 Candidatus Gastranaerophilaceae bacterium | reverse complement strand
TTTATTTGTTGTATAATGTGTTTAAGGATAAAAATTAAAAAGTAAAGGGGGAACTATGGGTGAAGTGACATAGTTCTTGGCGAGGGGTAAATACCCCGAGCCCTAGAAATAAGTCATTGCGAGGAGGAGCAACGCTCCGACGCGGCAATCTAAAAAACAAAAAAGGAGTAACACTATGGGTAAAATCACAAAAGAAATGGGAATAATCGATATCGTGCAAAACTATCCTCAAAGTTTGGAAATTTTTGCAAAATACGGACTTGGCTGTATTGGCTGTGCCGCAGCGCGTTTTGAAAACCTTGAAGCAGGCGCTAAAGTTCACGGCATTGACCCTGATGTTATGGTAGAAGAAATTAATGCGTTAATAAGTGACTAAGTGATTAAGTGACTAAGATAAGAATCTCAGATGATTTTTCAGACAAGGAGCTTTTATGGACTACTGGCAAATTTTAATCGTTGCGGGAGTGATTTTTCTTATCATAGAAATTTTTACTCCAATGGTGTTTTTTCTTAACTTTGCGATTGCGTGTTTTATAACAGCAGTAATAGCTTTGTTTATCATTGATCTAAATTATCTTATACCTATTTTTATTGTTTTTTCAGCAATATTTTTGATTTTTCTCAGGCCGATTCTGGTTAAGTCAAGAGACGGAGGCAAAAAAACAGGCGTTGAAGAAAAATATATAGGAAAAACCGCAAAAGTTATCGAAACGGTAACTTCAAACAGCGGCGTGGTTTCTATTTATGACGAAAGGTGGAACGCACGTTCGGACTCGGACGAAGAAATCCCCGCAGGCGAAGAAGCAACAATCGTTAGAAATGAGAGTTTAGTATTGTACGTTAAAAGATGACAAGAAGGCAGGAGGAAAAGCAAAAAGCTATTCACCCTTTCACCTTTTCACCTATTCAACCAAAAAAGGAGGCATTATGAATTTATTTTTATGGGTATTAATTATACTTGCAATAATTTATGTTATGAAAGGCGTAATTATTGTTCAACAGGCAGAAGTCGTCATTATTGAACGGCTTGGGAAATTTGAAAGGGTTCTGCAATCAGGACTTAATTTTATTATCCCGATTATAGAAGCACCCAGAGGTATGCAATGGAGAGTTACCCAAAAAGGTATTGACGGCTCGACTTATTCTTATATAAAAGAAAGAATAAGAATTGACATGAGAGAAGCGGTTTATGATTTTCCCCGTCAAAATGTTATTACAAAAGACAACGTTTCTATAAGTATCAATGCGATTATATATTTTCAAATAATCGAGCCCAAAAGCGCAACTTATGAAATTCAAAATCTTTCCGATGCGATTGAAAAATTAACCCAGACTACTTTGAGAAACCTTGTAGGTCAACTGGATTTGCAAGAAACTTTGGTCTCAAGAGATAAAATTAATCAAGAGCTCAGAGCAATTTTGGACGAAGCCACAAATAAATGGGGAGTGAAGGTGAATCGCGTCGAGCTTCAAGACATAACTCCGCCATTGGACATTCAGCAAGCAATGGACAAACAGATGAAAGCAGAGCGTGATAAGCGCGCCAATATTCTTGAAGCAGAAGGGCTTAAACAAGCTGCCATATTAAAAGCCGAAGGCGACAAACTTTCTCAAATAAATAGAGCCGAAGGGGATAAACAATCGGCAATTTTACGCGCCGAAGGCGACGCTCAGGCAAGGGTTATTAATGCTAACGCAGAAGGAAATGCGATTAAAATCGTTGTCGATTCAATTGCTAATAAAGGAAAGCCTGACCAATATCTGATTGCGATGAAATATCTTGATACCTTAAAATCAATTACGGCAGGCGAAAACAATAAAATTGTCTATATGCCTTATGAGGCAACAGGAATCCTAAGCTCCGTTGACGGAATTAAAGAGATGTTTAAAGGAACGAGTAAATAGTAAATGGTAAATAGAAAGTAGGATGGGCTTTAGCCCATCAGATATAAAGTAACACTGGGGCGGGATTTTCTAAAAGAAAATCCCGCCTCTTTGTGTATTTTTTGCTAAACTAAACCCAAAATTTTGTGTTTTTGATAAATTTCATCAGCAAGCCGGTCTAACAGGTTAAAATCTTCCTGTTTGGGTTTGCCTTTTATTATAACAGGTTCAAGCTTTTCGCATTTTACCGTAGAAAGCGCATCTTCGAGTTTTTGCGTTAAAACTCCGCCCCAGCCGTAAGAGCCTATGAAGGAAACGTATTTCATTTTAGGTCTTAAAATTCCTGCAAGATAAGCGGCTGTAACCGCAGCAGGGTGAGGGCCTGCAAGAACCATTGATGAGCCGAACACGACTGTACAGGCATCTACAAGTTCCATTGCAAGTTCGCCCAAATCTTCGTTAACCACATCAAAAGGCAAAGTTTCAATTCCTTTTTCGCTTAATTTTTCGCTAAGGTAATTCACCATTTCTTTTGTGCTTTCATACATTGAAACGTAAGGAATTAAGACTTTATTTTTACAATCGTCTGAGGTCCATTCTTCGTATGCTTTAAGTATAAAATCAGGGTTTTTATAAATCGGGCCGTGACTTGTCAAAATCATTTCGATATCAAATTCTTTTAATTTTTGGACATACTTTTGGCAAAATTTCCTGAAAGGCATCATAATTTCTGCGTAGTATCTTTTTGCAGATTTAAGCGTTTCGCAGGTTTCCTGCGCGTACAGATTTTCAAAAGGCAGATGCGCACCCAAAAAATCGCAGGTAAACATTATTTTGTCTTCTTTTATGTAAGTAAACATGGTGTCGGGCCAGTGAACCCAGGGTGCGTGGATAAATTTTAAGGTTTTATCTCCTATAGAAATCTCCTCACCGTCTTCTACCGTCTGAATTTTTTCATCTTTAATATGAAGCATTGCCTGAATAATTTCTTTGCATTTTGGATTAGTTAAAATTTTTGCTTCGGGATAAATTTTAAGAAGTTTGGGCAAAGCTCCAGAATGGTCCTGTTCGCCGTGCTGCGCCACGATATAGTCGATTTTGACAATTCCGTTATTTGCAAGATTTTGGATAAATTCATCTGCTTTAGGCGGATACATTGTGTCAATCAGAACGGTTTTTTCGCTTCCTTTAATCAAGTACGAATTGTAAGTCGTTCCCTGCGGAAGCGGAATAAGTTCGTCAAACATCTTTCTTTCGCGGTGGTTAAGCCCGCAGTAAAATATGTTATTTTTAATTTCTTTAAATGTCATAATCTCTCCTTAGTTGAAAAGTCGAACAGTAGATAAGTTGAATAGTTAAATTTATTATAATTGCACTTATTCATTTATTCACTTATTCACCTATTCACTTATCTTATCACAACAATCCTTAATATATTTACCCCCTTAACTATTTTTTAAGTATTATACATGTATGAGTATTTATTTTTTTTACGGCAACGAAGAGTACAATATAGAACTTGAAATCCAAAAGTTGAAGAAAAAACTTTTGGACAAAAATTTTGCATCAATGAATTTTAAGACGGCAAATAATCCTAATTTTGCTGATTTTGTGGCACTTTTAAGGACTCAGCCGATGATGTTCGGCAATATGATTATTGTAATTAAGGTCGAGGATTATTTTTCAAAATCATTGGAAGATTCTCAGCTTGATGAAATTGAAAATGCCTTAAAAAACAATCCTGAAAGTCTTTGTATTGTTTTTATCGCAGAATTCGAACGGAATGAAAATAAAAAAATAGACACTAGAAAAAAATTTTATAAAATACTTTCAAAGTACGCTCAAATTCAGGAATTTCCCGCAATAAAGCCTTATAAAACAGATGAAATTTCAAACTGGATAATAAAAGAGGCAAAAAAAAGAGAAATTTCTTTTGAAAAAGAAGCAACAGAAGCCCTAATTGAACAAGTGGGAAACAATCTCAGAGAGCTTTGTCTGGAATTGGATAAATTAAAATTGCTTGCTTATCCCCAGACTTTGATAACAAAGAAAATGGTAAGAGAAATTTGTATATCAAACGAAGATTTGTTTTCGTTTGCCGATTTTCTTCTCAAAGGCGAAAAGTGCAAAGCCCTGCTTGAATTTGAAAAACTTTTGGACAAAAAACATTCTCTTGAAATTTTATCCGCACTTCACACTATGCTCAGAAAATGGATTACGGTAAAATCAAAATCAAGGGAGCTCCCGCTTTTTGAAATCGCAAAATTGACGGGGCAGCATGAATTTGTGGTTAAAACGACTTTGGAAAAAATGAAAAACACTCCGCTTGCCGATTTGGTTAAATTAAAACAAAATTTGATTGAAGCCGAATTTAAAATTAAAACAGGCGAATCTGTTGATGTTGTAGAAGAAATTAAAAACTCTATACTGAAAATTTAGGGGGCTTTGGCAACTTTTTAGGGTTATTTACGGGCTGGTTTTTCGCTCGGAATACAAAACCAAAAGCGGCTGCCTTTTTTAATTCTGGATTCAAAATCTATTTGTCCTCTGTGAGCATCGGTTATTTTTTTGCAAAGCGCAAGTCCGATACCTGAGCCCAGTTGGCGTTTAAGTTGACTTCTGTTTACCTGAGAAAAGAAATCAAATATTTTTGCATAATCGTTTTTGCTTATGCCGTCACCTGTGTCAGAGACTTCAAAAAAGAAAAAATCATCTTTGGTATAAGTCAGGACATTTACTTTGCCGTTTTTTTTGTTGAACTTTATGGCATTTGAAACCAGGTTGTAAATAAGTTGTCGAAATCTTTTAATATCAGCGCAAATTTTAACATCGGCAAGGGTGTATTTTAATTCAACATCTTTTTCGCGGCAGTTTTCTTCTAAAGCCATCAAAATTTGTTTTATAGCCTCCTTTGGTCTAAAGTTTGTGTAATTGAGCTCAAGGTCTTTCATCTGTGATTTTGAAACGTCCAAAATATCTTCAATTAAAGCGAGAAGATGTTTTGAACTCTGTGAAATATTCTCCAAATATTTATAATTTTCCTTTGTTTTGGTCTTTGTTTTAAGTATTTCAGAAAAACCTATTATGGAATTGAGCGGGGTTTTAAATTCATGGGAAATTCCGGCTAAAAATTGAATTTTAATTTTATTTCTTTCTTTCAGCTCATCGTAATTAGAAATATTTTCTAAAATAAGGGCGATATGTTCGGGGAAAATATTTATGAAATTTATATTTTGCTTGTAAAACTCTTGTTCATCTTTCATAAGGATGATGTATCCGAGAAAAGTCCCATTATAAGTAATTGGGGTAAGAATCATATTTTTTTCTGAAATTGAGATAAAAAGTTCTTTAATCTTATCAACGTCGTGTGTCTTTTGTACAAAAATTTTGATTTTTTTGTTTATTTTTTCTATATGGCTTAATTTTTTTTTGTTTTTATAATTTATGCATTTGACATTTATTTGATTTTTATCGGGATTAAAAAAGCAGCAAGTCACAATTTGTGCTTCAGTAAGCTTTAAAAGTCCGCTGCAAATAGTTTCGCCCAGTTGTTTTTTGTCTTGAATTGAATTCAGTTGTTTTAAAAGAAGGTTTATAAAGCCCCATTTTTCTTCGGCTTCAAGAAATTTATTGGCATATCTTATAACTTCGCTTCTTGCAATTTTAAGTTGATCTTTTAGTGTTTTTTCACTTAAGGTTCCAAAATCATTTCGCTGTGTTATCTCTTGATTTTTGTTCATCCAAAAATCCTCGGATTGATAAATTGCAAAATTATTATACAACAAAATTTTATAGTATTTTCAATATATTTTCATTTGTTGTATAATCTGTCTATGGAAAATTCTTCAGCCAAACGCAAGAAATTATTTGTCATATCAGGACCTTCAGGGGTAGGCAAAGGAACTGTTATTGAAGGTTTTTTGAAGCGGAATCCCGAATTTAAACTTTCTATTTCCTATACTACAAGAGCCAAAAGAGAAGGTGAAGTTGAAGGCGTAAACTATTTTTTCAGAACGAGAGAAGAATTTGTTAAAGGAATAGAAAATGATGAATTTCTTGAATGGGCAGAATTTTCTGATAATCTTTACGGAACAAAAAGGGCTTTTATAGAAAAATGTCTCAATAATCAAATGGATTTGATACTGGAAATAGACACACAAGGCGCGCTTCAGGTAAAAGAAAAAATGCCCAAAGCTGTTTTGATATTTATTGCACCGCCTTCGTTTGAGGATTTGGAATACAGGCTCAGAAACCGAAAAACCGAAAGTGAAGAGGCTATTTTGAAAAGGCTTGAATTTGTTAAAACTGAAATTAAAAATTCGGCAAAATTTGATTATATTGTAATAAATGATGAAATTGCAAGAGCAATAGGCGAACTAGAAAAAATAATTAACGCGGAAAGGGCAAATTAATGCTCAAAGGAAAAAAAGTTTTACTCGGAATAACAGGCGGAATCGCAGCTTACAAAATGTGCGAATTTATCCGTATGCTGCAAAAGCAAGGAGCGCAGGTTAAGGTTGTAACAACGCCGAGCGCGCTTAATTTTGTAACAAAACTTACCCTTCAGGCTTTGAGCAAAAATAAAGCTTTTGTTGATATGTTTGAGGATGAAAATTATTCGCCCGAGCATATTTCACTTGCCGATGATGCCGATATTTTTATAATCGCACCTGCAAGTGCAAACACCATATCAAAGCTTGCTATGGGAATCTGCGATAACTTGCTTACAACCGTTGCATGCGCATTTAAAAAGCCGATAATCCTTGCTCCTGCAATGAATTGCAACATGTGGGAAAATAAAATTATTCAAGAAAATTTGGAGAAATTGGAACAATCAGGTTATCATATTTATCCCCCCGAAGAAGGTTATCTTGCCTGCGGATATGAAGGCGCAGGACGTTTATGCGATTTAAATAAGCTTTTGGATAAAACAGTCCAAATTTTAACGGCTAAAAAAAAACTTAACGGCAAAAAAATTGTCATAACAGCAGGCGGAACAAGAGAAAAAATTGATGCTGTAAGATTTATTTCAAATTTTTCTTCGGGCAAAATGGGACTTGCCCTTGCAGACCAAGCCTTTGAGCAAGGTGCTGAAGTGGTTTTAATTACAACAGTGCTCCCTCGCCCCTTGCGGGAGAGGGCTGGGGTGAGGGGTACATATCAAGTAAGGTTGGTTGAATCCGCTCTTGATATGCAAAAAGCCGTAGAAAAAGAATTCAAAACAGCAGACTGCCTTATAATGGCAGCAGCGGTTGCCGATTACCGTGCCAAAAAAATCGCCGATAAAAAAATGAAAAAAACAAGCGCAGAAGAAATTTGTGTTGACCTTGTTAAAAATCCGGATATCTTGAAAGAAATCGGTTTAAAAAGGCGCAAAAACCAATTAATAATCGGTTTTTGCGCAGAAAGCGAAAATGTTTTGGAATATGCAAAATCCAAGATTAAAACAAAAGGTTGTGATTTTTTGGTTGCAAATGATATTTCACGCTCTGATATAGGATTTTCAAGCGATTATAATGAAGTTTATATTGTAGATAAAAAATTAAAAGTAAAAAAAATAAGCCGCACCAAAAAAGAATGTGTAGCGAAACAAATTTTAGAGATTGTTTATGAAAATTAAAGAAATTGTCGATTTAATCGAAAAGTTTGCACCACCTGAACTTCAGGAAGAATGGGATAATTCCGGCTGGCAAATTTGTTATGAAAATTGTTTTGAAAGTGAGGTTTCCAAAGTCTTGTTTTGTCTTAGCGTAACAAAAGACATAATTAATCAGGCTGTTGAAAAAGGGTGCTCTTTGATAATTTCACATCATCCGCTGTTTTTTATTCCGCTTGAGTTTAATAAAAATATTTTGATTTACTCGGCACATACAAATTTGGATGCTACAAAAGGTGGAACCACCGACACATTGATTTCACTGCTTGAAATGCCTCCTGCTGAAAAAATCGGAAGTTTTTTAAGAGCGGTAGAATTAAATGAAGAAATTTTTCTGAAAGATTTTTTAAATCTTTTAAAAGATAGGCTTAATCTTGATATGTTGAGAGTTGTAAACAAGTTTAATGTTCAAAAAATTAAAAAAATAGCGTTTTGCGCAGGCAGCGGCGCGGATTTTTTAGGCGAAGCCCAAAAAATCCGCGCCGATATTCTTGTCACAGGAGACATAAAGTATCACAGTGCGCTTGAAAGTGATATAATATTAATTGACATCGGGCATTTCGGAAGTGAACATCCTGTGTTAAACACTTTGGATAAAATAATTTCACCTTTGGGTATAGAGGTTTTAGTTGCAGATGAAAAAGATCCTTTTGATTATTATTAGTTTGTTTCTTGCGCAGGTTGTATGGGCGTATGAAACAGTTTTGGTTGATTTTCCGCCAAATCAAGGCTGGCATTCTGTTTATTACGGAACTTTGGACGATGAAGCTATTTTGCAGTATGTTCCGGTAGGACAGACTTATCAAAATTGGACAAAATCGGTTATTTTCCATTCTTATAAAAATCCTGATCTTCAATATAATTCAGCTTTATTTATGGATAGAACAACTTCACAAATGGAGCTTCAAAATTCAAGCCAGATGTATAAATATATTAAATATACAGATGCCGATTCAATAGCAACAAGATGTGTTCAGGGAAACAGAAATGTTCCTACTCAGTGTGAAATTTACAGGGTTTCTACCTCTTATGAAGGTTTGATTACGATGCACTACATAAACAAAAATCAGCAGGATTTTAAAAACACTTATAATATGTGGTATCAGATTATGCAGGATATAAGGATATATTACAGTTATTACCGCACGGATAGAATACTTGATAAAGCGACTTCTTTTGAACTCTAATTTTGTAACAAAGTTCACATTTTAATTTTTTGCTATTGATTTTTAAATTTGCTTTTGGTAGTCTTAATTTACAACCGCAGACAGTTAGTACACAAGTTTAAAGGCGGAACATCTGTTTCAAAAAGCCGCTAACCGAGGTCAAACACTGGCAGATATGGCAGCAGGGCAGAAGGGCCCGAAAGCCGAAAGGGCACAGGGACATTTATTTGAGCCCTTTTAAGCCCGAATAGAATATTTCGATGTGTAAGATTTTGCGGTTTAGAAAAGACGCAAAGTCTTTTTTAGCTTAAGGTCGAAAACAAGAATAATTAACAAAAAGGAGCACAATATGGCAACAAAAGCCTTTAAGGAAAACAAAATCGAACAAATCAAACAAAAGCTTCAAAAAGCAAAAGTTGCGATTGTAACCGAATACAGAGGTCTTAGCGTTGAAGAGATAACTAAACTCAGAAGAAATCTTCAAAAACAAGATGGCGATTATACGGTAACAAAAAACACTTTGGCTAAACTTGCAGCTAAAGGAACTGATTTTGAAGTTCTTACAGAAGTTTTTAAAGGTCCTATCGCTTTGGCATTAGGATTTAAAGACCAGGTTAGTCCTGCAAAAGCCCTTTCAGACTTCATTAAAGAAGTTAAAAAAGGTGAAATTATTGCAGCGGCTTTGGACGGAAAACTTCTTTCCGCGCAAGAAGCAAAAGCATTGGCAGAGCTTCCTTCAAAAGAAGAAATTTATGCAAAAATGCTTGGCTGCATAAACTCTCCTGCTTCAGGTATCGCAAATTCTATGAATGCGGTTCTTGGACAGTTGGTACGCACATTAGATGCAGCTAAAGATAAGCTTAGTGCTTAGTAAAACAGTTTAGAAATTATTAAAAGATAAAGGAGAAAAATCATGAGTAACGTAACATCTATTTTAGAATCAATTGAAAAATTAACACTTTTGGAAGCAGCTGAATTAGTAAAAGCTATGGAAGAAAAATTCGGTGTATCAGCAGCAGCTCCTGTAGCAGTTGCCGCAGCTCCTGCAGCAGCAGCTCCCGCAGCAGGCGAAGAAGTAGCAAGCGAAGTTTCTGTAGTATTGGCATCTGCCGGTGCTAACAAAATTGCTGTGTTAAAAGAAGTCAGAACAATCACAGGACTTGGCTTAAAAGAAGCTAAAGACTTGGTTGATGCTGCTCCAAAACCGGTTAAAGAAAATATTAAAAAAGAAGAAGCCGAAGCTATCAAAAAACAACTTGAAGAAGCAGGTGCTACTGTTGAAATTAAGTAGCTCTTTTTTAAAAGAAAAGATAAGAGCGGGTTCAAAATTGAACCCGCTCTTTTATTATTAGGCAATTACTGTCAATTATTCTTTTTCTTCTTCAATCGCTTCTTCGGCTTTGGCTTTTTTGGCTTTAGGCTTTTTGACTTCTTTAGTTTCTTGCTCTTTTAAGACTTCTTTTGACTCTTTTACGCTCAGCGCAATTCTTTTGTCTGTAGGGTTAAATTTAAGAATAGTTGTATTGATTTTGTCGCCGACTTTCAGTATGCAATTTTTTGAATTTTGGTATTCAAGAAGTTCATGGTGAGGCAAAAGTGCTTCAACGCCTTGGAAAATTTCCACGAAAGCACCAAAATGTTTAATTCTTGTTATAGTTCCTTGTCTTTGCTCGCCTTCTTGAATTTGTTTTTCTGCTTCAACCCAGGGGTCATTTTCAAGATTTTTAAGGCTTAGGCTTACTCTGTGTTTGTCGTGGTCAACGCCGATGACCTCAACGTCAATTTTGTCGCCTACTTTGAGTATATCAGAAGGATGGTCAACCCATCTCCAGGAAATTTGCGAAAGCGGAAGCAGTCCGTCAACTCCTCCTATATCAATAAATGCACCAAAATCTGTAATTCTTACCACGTCGCCTTTTAATACCTGCCCTACTTCAATTTGTGAAAACACTGTCTTTTTGGCATCTTCCGCGGTTTCTGTGAAAACCTTTTTATTTGAAAGAATAAAATTATTTTGCTGGCTGTCAAGGGTAAGAATTTTTAATTCAATTTTATCTCCGACTTTTAAATCGGTTTCTTTGCTTCTCAAGTGACTTGAAGGCACAAAGCCCCTAACGCCTAAAATATCAACCAAGACGCCGCCTTTGACGCAGGAAGCTACAGTTCCCATGATTATTTCATCGGCTTCTTTGATTTTTTCAAGTTCTTTCCATGTATATGCAAGGTCAACTTTTCTTCTTGAAAGCAGGAATCTTCCTTCGTCGTCTTCTTCTTTTATTATAAGAAATTCGTATTCTTGACCTTTTTCTAAAATATTTTCGACAGGCTCATTAGAATCAACGGAAGCTTCTCTTGAGGGCACCAAAGCAGCGGTTTTTGAACCGATATCAACAATAACACCTTCAGAATCGTAGGCAAAAACCACCCCTTTTACAAGGTCGCCTTTTTTAAAATTATAATCGTACTGTTTCAGTAAAGCCTCAAAGTCATTATCTGAAACCTTTTCTTTGGTAACCATTTACCATTCTCCGATAAGCATGTCCTAATCAAGCTTTTTTAGCTTTATCTTTGGTTAATTATATCAAAGCATGAGAAAAAAAAAGCAAATAAATTCAAAAACTTCACATATTTTAA
>DAOQAU010000051.1:0-11882 GCA_035354275.1 Candidatus Gastranaerophilaceae bacterium | reverse complement strand
CCCATTGATAGAGAAGACATTCAAGCACTTGCGATTATGCTAAACAAAATAACTAAAAAAACAGCACAAGCCTTTATGAATTTAAATGTCTATAGAATAGAAAATTTTACCGAAGAAATGCTTCAACAGGCAAAAACCCTTGTTAATGCCACAGAAGAGCTTAAAAGAAGTGTCGGGCTTTTAAAAACTATTTCAAAAACAAAAGAAATAACAGAAAGCCGCGAAGCAATGAAAGAAATAGAAACTTACGGAGATAATATTCTTTACAGAGCTATGGACAACCTGTTTTCAGGGAAGTTTGAAGCGATTGAAGTTATAAAATTAAGAGACATATATAAGGATTTGGAAAGGGCAATGGACAAATGCTTTAGCGTATCTGACGCAGTTTTGACCATAGCACTGAAGAATAATTAAGAATTATGGAAATAGCAATAGTATTACTTATTTTAGTCCTGATAATAGCATTCGTTTTTGAATACATCAACGGATTTCACGATTCGGCAAATGCTATTTCCACGGTAATATCAACAAAAGCTTTGAGCCCAAGGCACGCGATTATATATGCGGCGACTTTGGATTTTACAGGCGCATTCTTTGGCACTCATGTCGCACATACAATAGGTGCAGGGCTTGTTGAAGGTGCTTGCATAACCCAGCTTGTAATATTTTGCGCACTTGCTGGTGCTGTTTTATGGAATTTATTCACCTGGTGGCTGGGATTGCCGTCAAGTTCTTCTCATGCTCTAATTGGGGGGCTTTTGGGTGCTTCAATTTCTCATGCTTATTTTGAACTTGACAGGCACTATGAATTAATCCTTACCCTTCCTTCCCTTAGGCTTCATCACCCTGCCTTAAATGTTATAAATATCCAAAACGTTATAAATAAAGTGCTTTTACCTATGGTTATATCACCGGTATTAGGCTTTACAATAGGTTTTTTGGTAATTCTTGTACTGTTAAGTATATTCCACAAAATGCGTCCGGAAAAATTGAATAAGTTATTCAGAAAACTTCAATTATTTTCTTCAGGATTTTTAGCCTTCAGCCATGGCTCAAACGATGCACAAAAAACAATGGGGATAATAACTTTGGCACTAATGACCCAAGGAATAATCCACAATAAAAGTTTTGAAATCCCTGTTTGGGTAATATGTGCCTGCGCGATGACCTTGTCGCTTGGAACAATGACCGGCGGGTGGAAAATTATAAGAACAATGAGCTCAAAAGTTATAAAAATGAAACCCATACACGGATTTTCCGTAGAAATGGCATCAGCAAGTATAATAATAACAGCATCGCACTTTGGTTTTCCCGTAAGCACAACTCATATTATATCAACAGCAATAGTCGGCGTCGGCAGCATGGTAAAAGCCTCTGCGGTAAAATGGGGAATAGTTAAAAAAATTGTTGCAGCATGGATTTTCACAATTCCAATATGTATGCTGCTGTCGGGGATAATTTATTTCACGCTAATGAAAACACCTATTGCAGACTAATAAAGACAACAATTAAATTAAAATTAAGCAAATGTTGAAAATGAATGTTTAATATTATCCTGCTCAAGCTTTTTAAGTTGTTTTTCCTGCGCTTGACTAATCTTATAAATAAAACTGTCATTGAGCATTTTCATCATAAGATTTTTTTCAACAGAATTTAATTTACCTAAATCAACATTAGGATTAGTGCCGGCAAAAGAAATAAGTCCCATAAGCGCATTGGAAGACTGCATCATGCCGTATGCAGCATTATTCATTGAATTTATTGCGCTTAATCTTGATATAACCGGCGTAATCATAATACACCCCACATCCTTTACTGATACTAAGATTGTAACACATGTTTTAATATTTTTCAACCCTTGCCTCTTCACTTTCATCGCCCGCATGCACCACGCCTTCGTCTTTCCCTCCGTCTCCGTCTTCATCTTCGCCTCCACCCAGTCTTGGCTCCCGAACATCTCCCGCGCCAAATACACCCTCTTGTTTTTGTTTTATGAGATGTTACAATAGTAACAGACTTGGGTTACTTATAAAAAAATAATTAAAATGACTAAAATAAATTTTACACAATTACCTACAAACTTTAATTTTGGAGAAAACCAAAATTACCATGGAAGTTTTGCCTTCATAAAAAAACAAGCGCATGAAAAGCATATAGATGAGTTTTTCAGGACAAATTTTAATGCCCCGAAAAAGAAAAACAGCTTAATTGCCTTTTTCACATCAATCGCAGGAGTAGCAATTCCATTGCTGCTTATCGGAAAAAGGCAAAAACCTGAAATAAAAATGAATTCTCTAAAAAATATTCTTAAAATCACAGACATACACTATGATTTTGGAAGTATTTTTGCATTAGGCACAGGCGGTGTTGTAGGGGGATTGTTAGGAGGACTTGCCGATAAAAATGAACGCAAAAAAAGCAGAAAACTTAAAGAAGGTGCTTATCAACTTATGAATGTCGCTATTCCTGCATTGTTTGTTTCTGCAGGAATGAAGTTCTGTGAATCAATACCAAAACTTAATAAATCACTGCCTAAAATTGCAGCAACAGGAATAGGGATTTGGACAGGCGTTAATCTTGCAGTGTGGCTTGCAAATAAGTTTGAAAACAAAGTTTTTGACCCTCACGAAATTTCACCTGACAGAAAATTTAAGAATAAAGATTTAATTGTTCACGTGGACGATTTAATTGGAGCACTTGTCCTTGCCAAAATGCCTTTTATGGAAAAACTTAAAATCGGCAGAGCTTTACCATTTATCTTTGCATGGTGCGGTTATCACGTCGGGGACAAACAATAATAAAACTTTAAGGCGAGTTTCCCTTTGAGGAAACTCGCCTTAATTTAACAAATTTAAACCGGTGTTATAACTTATACTTAATAAAAATTATCTGTTATTTCTAAATTTATTATTGCCAGTTCTTTTTTTGTACTTAGCGGCATTTTCTTTGTTACGTTCCGCTTTTTCACGTTTTTGATTGTTTTTAGCCAATTAACTATTGTCCTTTCCTGTAGCAATCTGAGCAAAACACAGGTCTGTCATTGCTTGGTTTAAAAGGTACAGTTGTTTGGCAACCGCATGCTGCGCAAGTTACATTGTAGTCGCGTCTTTCTGAACGATATCCGCCTCTTGAATTGTTGCTTCTTGCTTTTCTGTTTTCGCGACATTCAGGACATCTTTTTGGTGAAGAATACCCTTTTTGAGCATAAAACTCTTGGTCTTCAGCTGAAAATTCGAAAATTTTCCCGCATTCAACACACTGTAACTGTTCATTTTGATAAGTTTGATCTTGCATTGTTTTTTTCTTTCTTTTTATTTTGTGTAACATCTTCATTATGATACAAAAATAATAAAAATCCAGTAAATTTTTTTTAACATAAAAAATGGGTAAAAAATTATACGATTTTTATAATTTTTCTACCCATTTAAACACAAGGAAAAATTTAATTATCCGGCGATATAACAGGACAACAATTCACTGCCAAAAGCACTTCCCTTCATTTTTTTAAGTGCTCTGAGTTCTGTTTGCCTGATACATTCTTTTGTCACGCCGTAGAGATTCCCTATTTCTTCTAATGTCTTTTTGGCAAAATTACCAAGCCCGTAGCGCATACGAACGACCTCTTGTTCACGCTCTTTAAGGGTAGAAACAACAAATTCAATATCTTTTTTAAGCCCTTCATATTCAACCGTTTCAAAGACATTTGCTTTTTCATCTTCAAGAATATCTGCCATGCAAAATTCCTTACCGTTTTCGTTTTCAAAACCGCTTTCTAAAGAAACTGTTTTTGAATAAGCGGATAAGTAACTTTCGATTTTATCAGGAGGAATATTCATTTTTTGAGCAACCTCTGAGGTTTTGACCTGACAGTTATATTTATTTTCCATTTGAGATTTGATTTTAGAAAATTTCGACAAAGTTTCTTGAATATAAACAGGAATTTTCATGCAATGAGCCTGCTCTGAAATAGCTTTAAACATTGACTGTTTAATCCACCAGCTTGCATAAGTGGAAAATTTATAGCCTAGTTTCCAGTTAAATTTTTCTGCCGCAATCATCAATCCCAAATTTCCTTCCTGAATCAAATCAATCATAGGAATTTTAGCAATATGTATTGCTTTTCTGGCAATTGTAACAACTAATTTTAAATTTGCCTGAACCAAAAGTTTTTTTGCTTCTAAATCACCTTCTTTTGCTTTTTTAGCAACGATTTTTTCCTCAGAAGAAGACAAAAAAGGACAACTTGCAATTTCCTTCAAATAAATGCCCAAAAGGTTTTCAGAATCACTTTTGAGAACTGAATTTCTTGAAGGATTTGTAAAATTGTTTTTTTTCTTCACAGTAATTTTTGAATTTTTCATAACTGGACTCCTATTTTATAAGTAAATTTTTCAACACAATTCACGCCATCCAAAACTTACTTTTTCGCGCATTAAAAATCAACGCAAACAAGCAATAATAGGCGTTTAGTTAAACTATAAGCACAACAACAGGTATAAAACTTGATTGAAAGAGTATATACTCAATATATCATATTGAGCAAAAAAATACAAGTGGTTTGTTAAGAAATGTTAAAACGAGTTTGTTTTTTTAAAAATATTTGTAATATATCTTAATAAAAATCTATTTCAAAAATCAGCTCAAATAATTTGCAAGAATGCTTTTAACGTAATTTTGTGTTTCTTTATAAGGCGGTACCCCGTCATACTTGTCAACAGCACCTGATCCTGCGTTATAAGCAGCAAGAGATAAAATTATATTACCATTATATTTATTGAGAAGATTTTTTAAGTATCTTACTCCGCCTTCTACGTTTTGCACGGGGTTGTAAGGGTCTGTAACCCCAAGACCTTTTGCCGTTGCAGGCATTAACTGCATTAATCCCATTGCTCCGCAATGGGAAGTTGCTTTAGGATTAAACCCTGATTCTTGCTTCACCACGGCATGCACTAATTTTTCATCTACTCCGTGTTTTTTTGCTATTTGAGATATCATACTCAAAAGCTGAGGCTTAGAAGGCTTTGTGTAATCGCGCAAAGCAGGAGCATTTACTATTTGAGCCTGAACGCTCATTGATTCGGGATTAGACAAAAGTGCCCCAAAATTAGCAGGGTTACTGGTTTGTAAAACTTCCTGAAAAGATTTTGTTTTGATATTAGGCGGCGCAATGGTTTGGGGTGCGGTAAGATTATTTACATAATTCTGGATTTGCACAGCTCTTTGTTCGGCAGCTTTTTGCCCTCCCGTTGATATTAAATTTTGTATTGTCGGTGAAAACATTTTTTCGCCCTTTTTAATTTAAACCGCCCACATTGTTTTTGTCGTAATAATCACACCAAAGTTTTAGGATTTCTTTAAAAAATCCACTATATGGCTGGTATTTTTTTAACTCCGATGACAAAAAAGTCAACTAAAGCATGAAAAAGAATCTTCTTTGCCTTGCAAATTCAAGCTCTATTTCTCTAACCTTATGGAATTGTCCGGCCTTATCATATAAATCTTTAAGAGAATTCAGGTAAAAGTTAAGGTTTTGACGCATAAAATTAACCCGCGGCAATTTTTTAATCAATTCAACCGCTTCTTCATAGCAGATTATAGCATTTTTAGGTTTACCTGCATTTGCATATATATCTCCCAGCTGAATCAACATGTCAGCAATCACGCTTTTCTGAGGATTTTCGCTGTTTTTTAGTGTTTCAATAGAATTGCTGTATATGTTGATAGCAAGATCTATTTTGTCTTGCTGTACTTCATACAAAGCAATTCTGCTTGTTATTTTCATGAATACTTCATCATCAATATCGGGCTGTCGGCTTATTATATCATAGGCCCTTTGATAAAATTCCATCGCACTTTCATAATCGGCCGCCTCAAATGACAAATCACCCGAAAGCCTTACCATATCAGCCATTTCATTATTATCATATCCTATATTTTTGTATATTGTGAGCAAATTGTTAAACTCCTGATTTGCAAGAGTATAACTGTTATTATCAAGGTAATATTCAATAAGATATTTTCTCATAAAACAAGCTGTCTCTCTTGAAAAAATGCCGTACTGTCTTTGAATTTTGGTAACACCCTGCAGCATAGATTGAATAGATTCTTTTTTCTTTTTATTCTCCATATAGCACTTGGCTTTTTTATAAGGAATTTGAAAATAAATTTGCTTGTTTTCATCGGAAAAATGATTTAAAGTGTAGTAAAAATCAGCAACATTGTATAAAGTTATAGCAGAATTATATTTTTTCAAAAGGTCGTCGTTATTTGCCTGTCCCATTATTATTCTGCCAAATACAAAGTTATTTATAAAAAGATAGAAGGTTACGCCCAGCATTAATGAGATCATCAGAGTATTAGTTAATCTTCTGATAGAGTAAAAAAATATTCTTATTCTTAAATAAATTTTTCTCAGACCCATTCAAACCTTTTTCTACACAAACTTATTTAACCAATATTAACCTTTATAAAGCCTCTCTGTCAACACTCTCACCTTACATCTCTTAATACAAACAAAGTGTCGTTTATTTCTTGAAGCAAATAATCCATTTGTTTATCTATATTATTTTCGTTATAAACATATCCACCGTCACTGCTGGCAAGATATTGTGAATACTTAGAACCATCCGACCTTAACTGAGCAATAGTTTGTATTTGCAAATTAAGCTTCATAAGTTTTTGATAAGAAACATAGCTTGTCTCGGATTTATTTTTGTATTTATTCCTTAAGTATTCAACATTTGCTTTAACATAGTAAGCCTCAGCATTAAACCTTTGGATATCCTGCTTTGTTTCAATAATATTGGCAAGCTTTTCCAATGCTAAAATAACATCATTTATATCATTTAAATATTGAGAGGTTTTGTCTTTTTTTAAAATTATATTTACAAATGCAGGATTATCTCTTGGTAAAGGCTTTATCTGACTTTGGTCACGAAAACTTTCTACCCTGTCAAAAACAGGTGCTGCTTCTTGTATTTGAGGCTTTTGAAATTTTTCGGCAACATTGGGCAAAGTCCCTACATAACCGCCTTCTGCAGGAAATTTTTGTTTTTGTTTAAAAAAATTGAACCCAAAAGCGCAGGGGGCAAAAAACAGTATTAAAATAAGCACCAAAATCTTCTTCATACTTAAAATTATACTGTTTTTTGCCCAAAGGTCAACCGTTATGATATAATAACTCAGTTATGAAAAAAATCGCATTGATTCCTATTGACAATCGCCCTGTCTGCTATACTCTGCCCGAGCAGATTGCAAAGATTGACGAAAATATCAAGCTTTTTATGCCCGACAGAAAGTTTTTAGGCGGACTTAATTCTCAAGCAAAAGTTAAAGACATTTTTAAGTGGCTTAAAAACCTTGAAAATGTTGATGCAATAATAATTTCGCTTGATACCATAGCATACGGCGGTTTAATTTCTTCCAGAAGATGCCCTCAAACATTTGATGAAATTAAATCAAATCTTGAAAAATTTAAAAAGCTTCTTGAACAAAAAAACACAAAAATATATGCTTTTTCAAGTATTATGAGAATTTCAAACAACAACATAAACGAAGAAGAAAAAGAATACTGGAATAAATACGGCAAAAAAATATTTAAATATTCAAGGAAATTTCACGAAGAAGGAATTGAAACAAAAGATGTCCCAAAAGAAATTCTAAGTGATTACCTTGCGACAAGACAGAGAAATTTTGAAATTAACAAAATATACCTTGAGTGGATTGAAGAAGGTGTTTTCGACACTCTTGTTTTTTCAAAAGACGATTGTGCGCCTTTCGGGCTCAATGTTCTGGAAGCCCAAATCCTAAAAAAAATGATTGAAGAAAAAAAATTAAACGCACTTGTAAAAATCGGCGCAGATGAAATCCCATTGACGCTTTTGGCACGTGCGGTTGTTGAGCTTAACAGAATGCCAAAAATTTCTGTGAAATTTTTGGCACCTGAACACAAAGATTTAATATCAAACTACGAAGACATTTCAATTAAAGAAAGCGTTGAAGAACAGTTAAAGCTTGCAGGCTGTAAAATTGTCAAAAAAGAACAGTCAGAAATTGAACTTATTGTGAACAATTTTGAACAAAAACAAGGCGAAATTGTTATGGAAATTGAAACAATACCCTTCAGCGGGAATATACATTTACCCCCAAGGCCTTATATGATAGCAGATGTCCGCTTTGCAAACGGAGCTGACAATGCTTTTGTGGAAAAATTATTTAAAGCGGGATTAAATTTTGAAAATTTTTACGGATACAGCGCATGGAACACGAGTGCAAATACTTTAGGAAGTTTAATATGCGCTGCTATTGTGAGATTTTTTGCAAAAAAATATAATGAAAATGAGTTCAAAAAACTTCAATTTGTAAGATTTGCCGATGATTGGGCATACCAGGCAAATGTAAGGCAATCCTTAAAAAATACTCCTCACCCCAACCCTATTACCTTACAATACCCCTCACCCCAACCCTCTCCCGCAAGGGGAGAGGGAGAACAATTATTTTTGCAATCCTTAGCGCAAGAGGCGAAGATAAAATCAAAATTAAATGAAATGATGTCGGATTTTGAAAATAGAATAAATAAAAAATTAAATACAAACTTTAGTGCAAAGTATTCTTATCCCTGGGATAGGTTTTTTGAAGTGGACGTGATGCTGAAATGAATTATATAGACATCTTTATTCTTGCGATAGCACTTTCTATTGACGCCTGTGTGGTTTCGTTTTCAAATGGACTGATTTTTGCTCACAACAAAGTAAAAAATTCTTTGATTTTGGCTTTTTCTGTAGGCTTTTTTCAATTTTTGATGCCGTTAATCGGCGCAAGCTTCACAGGGCTGGTAAGTAAATATATTGAACCGTATTCGGCATGGGTTGTTTTTGCAATTTTTATGATATTAGGACTTAAATTCATAAAAGATGCTTACAAACAAAAAGAACAGGAAAAACTTTTGTGTTATCTTTGCTTAAGCTATATTTTAGCAATATCGCTTGCCACAAGCATTGACGCTCTTGCCGCAGGGGTTTCATTGGCTCTTTTCGGAGTAAGAATCCTTATCCCTGCAATTATAATAGGGGTAATAACCTTTATTAATTCACTTTTGGGATTTTGGGCAGGGAATTTTTTCAAAAAATTCCCTACAAAAAACTTGGAAATCTCAGGCGGGGTAATTTTAATTCTACTTGCTTTCAAAATTCTGCTTGAGAACTTTAAAATCATATAGCCAAAAATTAATATTGAAGGACTATTGAAATTTTTAAAATTTTCATTAAATAATTACAAAAGATGCATGAAGCTCATTGTGCTTAAGAATCAAAGAGGTGAATTTTGGTGGTTTCATCAGAAAAAAATTTGTACGATATTTTGGAAATTTCAGCAGATGCAAGCCCCGTGGCTATAAAATCAGCTTACAGAAAACTTGCCAGAAAATATCATCCTGACGTAAATTCAGGGAATTCGGCATGCATAAAAAAATTCAAAGAAATAACAGAGGCTTACGAAATTTTATCAGATGAAGAAAAGAAAAAAAATTATGACCTGTTGAGAGGATTTTACAAACACGAAGAAACGCAAGCCAAGAGAAAGCAGGCAAATAAGGCATATAAAGAAAGCCAAAATTTTGAAGAAGAAACCAAAAAAGAAGAACCGGAATTTTCAAATATTTTCAACGACATCTTAGAAGGTTTTAAAAAAACGACGGGGAAGAAAAATTTTGAACAAAAACAAGCTTACCCTGAAAAAGGAAGCGACGTTTTTACCGATATTTCAATAACATTTTCCGAAGCCTTAAAAGGAACCACAAGAAAAATAAACATTCTTCACACCCAAAAATGCCCCAACTGCGAGGGCAGAAAATTTATTAACGGAACAAAATGTCCCGTGTGCGGCGGGTTGGGCGAACAATCCGTTTACAAAAAACTCAGCGTAAAAATTCCGCCAAATGTCAAAAACGGCTCTAAAATAAGGATTGCAAACGAAGGCAATAAAGGTTACAATGGAGGCAAGAATGGTGATCTTTATTTAAAAATAAAAATTGAAAACAGCGACATTTTTAAGTTTGAAGGTTTGAATATTCTATGTGCAATCCCTATAACACCGAGTGAAGCCGTTTTAGGCGCGTCAATAAATATTCCGACCATAGAAGGCAATGTTTTGATGAAAATCATGCCAAATACACATTCAGGGCAAAAATTCAGACTATCGGGGCAGGGCTTGAAAGGAAATGACGGAAAATACGGAGATATGATTGTCACAGTCAATATTGAAATTCCCAAAGACCTTTCACAAAAAGAAAAAGAGCTTTATGAAGAATTAAAAAATCTTTCAAAAAAAGACATCAGAGAGAATTTATTCAATGGAAACAGCTAAAATAAAAGAAATATTTGCATCAATTCAGGGAGAAGGCCCTTATGTAGGCGTAAAACAGCTTTTTATAAGATTTAGCGGCTGCAACTTAAACTGTAATTTTTGTGATACTGATGAAGAAGACTGCCGAGGCAAATTCCCTGACTACACACCCGAGCAGCTTGCCAAGCACATAGAACAATTTGACTTAAAAAACATCCACACCGTTTCTTTGACAGGGGGCGAGCCGTTGCTTTGGGCGGATTTTTTAAAAGAATTTTTGCCTTTAATTAATAATAAAATTTACCTCGAAACAAATTCTACCCTAAACACTCAAATTCCAAAAATCATTGATATGGTTGACATAATTTCAGCCGATATTAAGCTTCCAAGTGCCTCCGGTGTAGAAAAATCCTTTGCGCTTCACGATGAGTTTTTCAAAGTTTTGCAAGGGTATAACAAAGAAGTTTTTGCAAAAATTGTTTTTGATGAAAATATTTTAGACGATGAAATTGCCCACTGCATCAAGCTTGCGGAAAAATATAAACTGCCGCTGATTTTACAGCCCAAAACGCAAGATTACGAATTGAGCGTTTCGGGAGAAAAAATTATTGAAGTTTTTGATAAATTTTTGACAAAATATCCCAATGTAAGAGTTATTCCGCAGGTCCACAAATATTTACAGGTTTTATAATTTTAATAATCCATTTTCCAATTATCGTTTAAGATTTTACCAAAACATGAGCCGTAGCCTTGGTGATCGCAATATTCTTCAAACATACTCTCACGAGCTTCATAAGCGTTACCTTTTCCATTGCAAAGCCATCCCAAACCGTTAACTGATATTTCCCCTTTTCTACATTGGGGATTTATTCCAAATTCATCAATTGAACCGTCATAGAAAAAAGCCATCGTAAAAAGATCCCTTCCGTAAATATTAGGAGGGTTTAAACCATTTATATCCACATAGATGGTTCCTGAATATTGTTTTTGTGTCGGAAATATAGAAATGCTAGCCCCACCTACATTTATTACACTATAACCAGAAGGTATAACAGATCCTTCGTTTCCATTAATTGTATTATATTTGGATGCAAAACAGGGACTCGGATATTCTGTCCCGCAATCTTTTATAACTTTAAAATATTTTTTTAAAAAATCATTTCCCACACGCTGCAAAGCTTCATCCAGATCACATCCGTTTTCATAATCGCAATACAAAGTATCCGACAAGGTAAGTTTATTAATCCCTTCATCTGCCATTACTTGTTTCATGGCTTGTGAAATTTCCGTATAAACCTTTTTTAATTGCGTCACATACTGCTGTTTTTGATAACTGGCAATCAAATTTGGTATAGTCAAAGCAGCAATTACACCTATTATAGTAAGAGTTATCAAAACCTCCGCAAGCGTAAATCCTTTTTTCCTGTCATCCTGAGCTTGTCTCAGGATCTTTCCAACATGCGTATACGGGTTAGATGCTGAAACAAGTTCAGCATGACGTAATTGTGTAAATACTTCTTTCATAAAAATCCTTAAATATT
>DAOQAU010000050.1:0-12074 GCA_035354275.1 Candidatus Gastranaerophilaceae bacterium | reverse complement strand
GGTTCAAGCAAAATAATTTTCGACGGGTTTTTGAAAATTTACTGCGAGGATGAGGAAGAAATCTGCAAAAACTCAATGCCTGAATTCACAAAAGGCGAAGTTTTAAAATGCAAAAAAGTCAATCCAAAACAACATTTTACCCAGCCTCCGCCAAGATTCAGCGAAGCTTCTCTGGTAAAAGCACTTGAAGAACACGGCATCGGAAGACCTTCCACTTATGCGCCTATTATCACCAAAATACAGACTAAAGGTTATGTGGAAAAAATAGAAAAGGCACTTGCTCCGACCATTTTGGGTAAAACCGTTTCAAAACAGCTTGTGGAGCATTTTACAAAAATTATGGATTACAAATTTACTGCGGGAATGGAAAATAAACTTGATGATGTTGCAGAAAAAAAACTTATTTGGAATGAAGTCTTGAAAGAATTTTACACTCCTTTTATAGAAACAGTAAACAACGCAAGACAAAACATGGAGCGAATAAATATTGAAAGCGACGTAGTCTGCCCTAACTGCGGCAAAAAAATGCTTGTCAGAAACAGCCGATTCGGAACCCAATTTTTAGGCTGCTCCGGATATCCCGAGTGTAAAACAATGCTTCCTTTGACCAAAGAAGGCGAAGTTCATCAGCCCGAAGAAACAGATGAAAAATGCGAAAAATGTTCCTCCGATATGATTATAAAAGTCGGACCTTACGGGAAGTATCTGCAATGCACAAACGAAGCCTGCAATAACAGAAAACGGATAGTTAAAACAACAGGCGTAAAATGCCCCAAAGAAGGCTGCGAAGGTGAAATTATCCAAAGAAAGTCAAAATACGGAAAATTTTTCTACGGCTGCAACAAATATCCCGATTGCGACTTTGTGCTCTGGAATGAGCCCACAGGCGAAGTTTGCCCCAAATGCAATTCACTTTTGATCAAAAAAGTTTTGAAAAAAGGTACGACCATAAACTGCTCAAATAAAGCCTGCGGTTATTCAAAGGAGGTTGAAGATGGCGTATAAATTTGCATTAATAGGCTCTCCGCTCACACATTCCGTTTCTGCGGTAATCCAAAAAGCAGGTTTTAAGACTTTAGGCATCGAAGGTTCTTACGAAATTCTTGAAACGCCGCCCGATGAATTAATTTCACGCTTAAAATTTCTCAAAGCAAATGATTTTAACGGATTTAACGTTACAATTCCGCTAAAAGTTCCTGTTTCTTTATTTTTAGACCAAGTTGATCAATATGCCGATGTTGCAGGATGCGTAAATACGGTTAAAATTCTTCCCGATAAATCTTTGTCAGGCTTCAACACCGACGTTTACGGCTTTAAAAACGCAATCCCAGAAGACGTAAAACCTAAACTCAAAGACGCAAATGTGAGCATCATCGGAACAGGCGGAGCTGCAAGGGCATGCGCTGTGGGTTTAATTGAACTGGGGGTTAAGCAAATAAGTTTCTTTTCAAGAAATATTATAAATTCTTCGACAATGGTAAACTACATGCGAAAAGCATTTTCGCAGACTACTTTTAAACTTTATCAAATGCAAAGTTTTATGGAACTTCTTGAATCAAAAATGATAGTAAATGCAACACCCACAGGTATGAAAGGTCATTCGGCAGATAAAATGCCTTTAAGTATGCAAATAATTCACGAACTTCCCACAGATACAATTGTTTTTGATGTAATTTACAATCCGGTAAAAACGCTTTTTCTTGAAAAAGTTTCTCAGCGCGGGATTCAGACAATAAACGGGCTTGATATGCTGATTCACCAAGCTGCAAAATCTTTGGAACTCTGGACAGGCTTCATGCCCGACACCGATAAAATGAAAATAGCGGCATTGGAAGAATTATTGGTATAAACTATGCTTGCAAAAAGAATTATTCCCTGTCTTGATGTTAAAGACGGGCAAACAGTTAAAGGGGTTAACTTTGAAAACCTGCAATATGCGGGAGACCCTGTTGCGCTTGCAAAAAAATACTCTGATGAAGGCGCAGACGAGCTTGTTTTTCTCGATATAACAGCCACAAACGAAGGGCGCAAAACTACCGTTGAAATGGTTAAAAAAGTCGCAAAACAGGTTTTTATACCTTTTACGGTAGGTGGCGGAATTAATTCGATTGAAGATATGAGGCACCTGCTTTCAGCAGGTGCCGACAAAGTTGCGATAAACTCCGCGGCAGTCAAAAATCCTGAATTAATAAAAGAAGCTTCGCAATACTTCGGCTCGCAGTGTGTTGTTGTAGCCATTGACGCAAAACTTATTGACAAAGATTTTTACGTTTTTATAAACGCCGGCAAAAAAAACACCGGATTAAAACTTTTAAATTGGGCAAAAAAAGCAGAAGAACTGGGTGCGGGAGAAATTCTTTTGACGTCGATGGATGCTGACGGAACACAAAGAGGATTTGATTTAAAAATGACACAAACAATTGCAGATGCTCTGAATATTCCTGTTATAGCATCAGGCGGTGCGGGTGCTTTTATTTCACATTTTGTTGATGTGTTTAATACAGCACATGCAGATGCTGCTCTTGCTGCTTCAATATTTCACTATAACACTTTGCCTATAAAAACACTGAAACAAGAGTTATTGAAAAACAAAATTTCTATCAGAAATTAATTTTATACCCAGATGACTAGTATATTTATTTTCGATTATAAAGTATAAAAGAAACAGGGTTAAATAATTTTATGTTTAACTTTATACTTAACACGATTCAGCTACAACCTGATTAAATTCAATCAGGTTTTTCTTTTTTAAAAATCTGCTGTACTGTTTTTGCCTTGAATAACCGAGCATCATTCCTAAAATAAAATCTTCTTCGGGCGCAAGTAAATTCAACTCTTCTGACGAAAAACTTTTGACGATATCAATGCAGTCTTTCAGCCCGAAAAAGATATTAATTTTGTCCTCAGGTAATGCCAATACCAAATAATCAATTTTTTGGTATTCAAGTATTTTTTTTATTTTATCAAAAAATTTGTCAACACAAGTAAAAAGACATAAATCCCTAAGCCCTTTTTGATATTCATAAACAAGATGATAAAATACTTCCATAAAATTCCCCAACATAATATTAGACCTTTTTTTAGCAAAAAAGTTTCCTAAGTATTTAAGAAGTAATTATTCTCCCTTACCTCTCACAAAACGATACTTAATCGTTTTGTTCGGCACAGTCCTTGCGCTAAGGATTGCAAAAATAATTTTTCTCCCTCTCCCCTTGCGGGAGAGGGCTGGGGTGAGGGGTACCGTAGGATGAGGGCTGGGGTGAGGGGATCAAGGTTTATTCGCCCTTTCATTTTTCTCACGCTTGTAGTAAAATTAATTAAGAAACGAGAAGAAAAATGCCACACACACCTGCAAATTATGAAATAGCAATAACAATGACCTTCCTTGCGGGGCTTGCAACAGTAGTTGGCGGAATGTTTACCTTTTTCATAAAAAGGACAAACATAAAAGCCCTTTCTATAGGGCTTGGATTTTCTGCAGGGGTAATGATTTTTTTATCTTTCACCGAAATTCTGCAAGGCGCACAAAAACTTTTACAACCTTTTTATCCAAATAACGCAAATTGGATGACCTTTTTCGGATTTACTTTCGGAATGGTGATTGCTATTTTGATAGACTATTTTATTCCGGACCACATTGATGAAAACCTTTTTGGTCCGCCGGAATACTGCAAAAACAGAAAACACCGCCACAGAAAAGAAAATGATGACGAAAATGATATTATATGCTCTTACAAACACCATAAAATCAGAAGAGCGGGAATTTTAACGGCAATAGCCATTGCAATACATAACTTCCCGGAAGGAATGGCAACATTTTTTGTTACAACCCAAAATGTTACCTTGGGCATCTCTGTTGCAATAGCGATTGCGCTTCACAACATTCCCGAAGGAATTGCCGTTGCGCTTCCCATTTATCATGCAACAGGCAAAAAACGTATGGCGATATGGTATTCTTTTCTTTCCGGAATTTCAGAACCGATAGGTGCTATTATAGGTTTACTTGTGATGCATTATTTTCTTCCTCAAATTGCAATCGGATTTTTGTTTGCAGCAGTTGCAGGAATTATGATTTATATATCCTTTGACACCCTTTTGCCTTTATCAAGAGAATACGGCGACGGTCACTATTCGGTTTTCGGGATTATGTCGGGTATTTTCTTAATTTGGATAAGTCTTTTGTTGATTAAATAATTTTAAAAATACCCTCTTCTACAAAAAAAAATCTATGCTATAATTGGCTTATGAAGCAAAGACTTTTTTTAATTTTAATAGGGTTGTGTCTTTTCATATTAAATCCGTGTTTTGCACTTGGAAATGAAATTACGGATGACTATTTAGACATTGCTACAAACTATTTCAACACAAATAATTATCAAAAGGCACTTGAATATGTTGATGAAATCTTAAAAATAGAGCCTCAAAACCAATGTGCGATTGATTTAAAAAATAAAATTCTGCCTTTAACCGGCGCACAAACAGTTACAGCACAAGAAGAACCTCAAGCACCATTGACGGAAGAACCTGCTAAAGTTCAACAACAGCTTGTCGGAGTGCCTGATGACATAGAACCGCTAAAAAGATTTGAGGTTTTAAATGTCACTTCTGCCGATGTTGAAAAAATGGATTATGATTCCGATTATTACAACCAAAAAGGTCAGGAATTTTATGCCAAAAAAGATTTAAATGTTGCCATAGAATACTTTTTTAAAGCAATAAATCTGGATAAAAGAAATGCTCAAGCCTACAACAACCTCGGGATGTGTTACTGGCTTAAAAACAATCCGACTTTGGCAATCAAATATTTTAAAAAAGCTCATTGGCTAAACAAAAATTACACTCAGCCGCTTGTAAATATGGCGTTACTTTATAAACAACTGGGTTGTGTCAAACAAGAGTTTTACTGCCTTCAAAAAGCAACAAAATGCAATCCAAACGACTACTGGGCATATTATCTTTTAGGCGATTATTATAAAGACAAAGGAATGTACCCTAAAGCCCTTGAAAACTACAAAGAAGCGGTAAAAATTAACGACAAATTTACCCAGGCGTACATGGCTCTTGCAATGACATTTTTTGAAACCGAAGAATTCAACTATACTCTTGCCGCACTCAATAAATATAACGAGCTTAACCCCAATTCGGACTACTCTTATTACATGTCTGCAAGAACAAATCTTATTTTAGGCCGTTACGAAGCCGCAAAACAAGATGTACTAAAAGCCATGGAAATAAGTTATTCAATTCAATACAAATACGAACTTGCAAAAATCGAATACTACCTTGAAAATTACATAGAAGCACTAAATATTTTTCAAGAAGTTTTCAAGACCAAAAATTCTGCCGAAGTACTTAATTATTTGGGACTTTGCAACTATAAACTAAAAAACATAAATGAAGCTATGTCTGATTTCACCAAAGCAATAGAGCTTGACGGGCTAAGACCGATTTATTATTACAACCTTGCTCTTTGCTACAAATCTATGGATGACAAAAAAAATTACATTAAATATACAAATTCAGCGACAAATATTCTCCCTGTAAGTTATCAGGACTATATCGATTTAAGCTATATTTATTTTGACAACGGAAACGCCAGTTATGCAATAAATACGCTCAACAGTGCCATAAAAAAATATCCTGATGTAAAAGCACTTTATCTTTCAAAACTGAAAATATATGAAGTTTTGGACGATAATTTCCATTATAATGAAGTTAAAGAAGTTATAAACACGAGATTTAACGAAAAATGAAAAGAAAAAACAGAAAAAGAAAAAAGGAAAGCTTTTTTAAGAAACTGACAAACAGCTTGTTTGTAGTTTTTCTTGCCGCGGTAATATTTTGCGGCTTGCAGGTTATGGCATCTGCCGACAATCTTTCTTTTGTGCAAATAAGCGACGCGCACTTTTCAACCGCCAAAACCAACACTTCTTACAGGCTTTTGGCTGAATCAGGCGAGGTTTTGGAAGATGCGATAAATCAGGTAAACGAAACCCCAAATGTTGATTTTGTAATGTTCACAGGCGATATGATTAACACCGCTTACGAAAAACAGTTAATGCAATTTTTGCCTTATGCAAACAAGCTCAAATGTCCATGGTATGCGGTATTTGGAAATCACGACATATCAATTGGCGGATACCTTTCAAAACAGCTTTATCTGGATATTTTAAAATCCCATAACAAGAATTTCATTTTTTCAAAACAGTATTACAGTTTTTCACCTAAAAAAGGATATAAAGTTATAGCCCTTGACTGTATTATTGATGATAGAATCACAGCCAACGGACAAATAAACGAAGAGCAGCTTAGATGGCTTGACAAAGAGCTTTCAAAATCAAAAAAAGACACTGTTTTAATCTTTTTGCACATGCCGCTTGTCGAACCGCTTAACAGCCCTAACCACAGGATATTAAATACCGATGAGACCCTTGCAATTATAGAAAAATATAAAAACCCTATTGCAATATTCTCAGGGCACTATCATGCTACAAAAATAACTCAAAAAGACAATGTGCTTCACGTCAGTACCCCTTCTCTTGTGTCTTATCCGAATGCTTTTCGACTGGTGAGGATACACAAACAAAAAAACAAAGTTATATTTGATATTTACTTAAAAGAAACGCGATATAAAGATGTTCAAAAGCGTGCTAAAATGATGATTTTCGGCGCAAATAAATATTACGGAGCAGACGAAGATCGCAATTCCACTTTTATTATTGAAAAAAAATAAGGATGAAAAAATGAGAAACACAAAAAACGAATTCAAAGTCAAATTCAGAGGGGTAAGAGGAAGCTATCCAATAGCAAATAATGACTACCTTAAATACGGAGGAAACACTTCCTGCGTTGAAGTTAACGTCGGAGGTAAATTAATAATTCTCGATGCGGGAACAGGGTTAATAGAATTGGGCAATTTACTGATGCAAGAACACATAATGTCAGGAAATTCAATATATGACAGACAACCGGTTAATGCCATATTGCTATTATCGCACATTCATCAAGACCACATTCAAGGTTTTACATTTTTCAGACCTTCTCATCTTTCAAGCACTACCTTAAATATCTTTGGTGCGGTAGATTATAGCCAAAATCTTGCCGAAGAACTGTCACAACTTCTTTTTACAAAGTCTTTTCCACTTGATTTAGGCGACATTGCGGCTAATTTAAACATTTTTGATTTAAATGAAAATCAAGTCATAATAATTGATAAAGATGAAATTAAAGTTGAAAAAATAACCTTTAGAGCCGATTTAAAACCAAAAAACGATGAAATAATAATTTCTTGTTATAAATCTTACGCACATCCTCAAGAAGGAGTTATGGTCTATAAAATCGCTTACAAAGACAAAACGCTGGTATATGCAACCGACAAAGAAAGTTATCTTGGCGGAGATAAAAAGCTTTCAATGTTTGCAAGGAATTGCGATTTGTTAATCCACGATGCACAATACACAACGGAAGATTACTTAGATCCTTTCGCCCCAAAACAAGGCTATGGCCATTCAACTTTTGACATGGCTCTTGACTGCCAAAAACAATCGAACGCTAAAAAATTAGCTTTCTATCATTTTGACCCGACTTATTCGGATGAAAAATTAACGGAAATATCTTCCCACTATGAAGGAATTTCAGACAGCGCATTTTTAGCATACGAAGGACTTGAAATAGATTTACTATGAAAAAATCTTTTTTAATTTTTAGTTTGTTGTTGATATCCTTGATTTTTTCGGGAGCTCAACGCTCTGATATTTATGTAATTGATGCCCAAAAAAATGCTTCTATGCACAACAATCTGGGTGCGGCATACATGAGCGAACAAAATTATTTTGCCGCCATTCAGGAATATAAAATTGCAATAAGTTTAAACCCTAATTCACAGGCAAGTGCGGTTTATTATAACAATCTTGGCGAAGCTTATATGATGATAAATCAATCAAAATGGGCTCAGGATTGTTTCCAAAGAGCAATAAAGATATATCCGCTGAATTTTGTTTACTATCAAAACCTTGTTAAATGTTTTCAAGCCCAAAAATGCCTTGATTACCAGCTTAAAACCTACTTAAACAAACCCAAAACATCCTTTAACACTTTGATGATAGGTCTTATTTACATAGAAAAAGGACAAAAAAAGCAAGGTATAATCAAGCTTGACGAATTTTGCTCAAGAGAGCCTAAGCTGATAATTACAAGTGCAGTAAAAGATTACTTAAACCAAATTACCCAAAATTATTAAATATTCTTTATCTGTTCGACTATGTTTAAAATATCTTTGCTTAAAGCAATTTTGCCCGAAATATTTTCTTTTACCATCTGTGCGAATTCGGCTTTTTTAAATTCTCCGAAACCTTTTTGTTTAAAAATTTCTTCCAAAATCTTTGTCATGGGTTTGTTCTGCTTCAAATCTTTTAAATCAATCGAAGAAAAATTTTTAAGATAATTGTTCAAAGTTTTTTTGACAAGAGAAATTGGCAAAATATCTTCAAATTCTCCTTTTGGAATAATATAAACTTTATCGATTTTTCTCAATTTTGGACAAATTTGAGTAAAATTTGATTTTGCGTCACTGTCTAAAAGTATAAAAACAGGCAATTTTAAATTCTCGCAAAGTGAATAAAAAAGTTTTACAACCTGATTTTTTCCTCCGGCAGAAATCAGATAAACACCGTATTTGTCAAAATCATATCCGCACAGTTTTGCAAAATTCGGCAACAAAATTTCTTCTGTAATCCCCTCTGTTATAACAACTTTTTCTATAGGAAATTTTATTGCATATTCTGCTCTGTATTTTTTTTGATTTGTATTTTTGCAAAGTGATTTGAGCCAGATTAAATTAGGCGGTAATTTTTCACCTTCAATCATATTAATTGCACAATTATAGTCAATTTTATTTTCCAGCAAAGTCATTACATTTTCATTCAAAGAAAATATATTTTCTTCATAATCAAAAAGTTTTTTATTAATCGTAAGCGGATTTTTACTATGTGAAGAAACAGACGAATTAAAAATCTGCTCCGCTAAACCCTTAAGTGTTTCATAAGGCATTGCATCAAGCTGTTTTTTATTATATTTGGGTTTAATTAAGCAAGAAAGGACAATATCTTTAAAAACTCTCAAATATTTTTCTTCAGTCGGCTTAAACCTCGTAAGCCTGTCAAGAGATATAATTATCTGGGATTTTGTAAGCGGTTTAATTTTTATTTTTTCTTTCAAAATTTTTGTAACCTTTCTTAAGAAAATATATACCAAAAAGGCAAATTTTAAAAGTTTTTGTTTTTATAATATATATGTGGGGGTAAATGTGTCCTTACACAAGTCAAAACCAAAAATCCTTTTTCGGTATGAGGTAAATTGTGTATTCAATAAACAATATCAATAGTTATAATACAAATCCTTTAAAATCAGCAGTGACTGTGATTTCAGGAAAGCCCCCCGCCAAAACTTTAGGGGTTGTTATTCCAACGGCTAAAAACCCTATATCTTTTAGTGCTGCCGAAACCGCCGGCATAAGAACAGAGATTGTAAACAAAGAAGAAAAAGAAAAATATTCGGCAGTAAGTAACGCGCTTCCAAAAGCTGAAAGAAAAACCCTTGAAATACTTTTAAAAACAGGCAAATTACTCAATTCAAATTCAAACGACAAATCAACAACACTGGATAACCTTTACAAAATAATCACAGAGCCAAGAGCACAAGGGCTTGATGCTGCTGTTGTTTTAAAAGAAACAGTAAACACAATTGCCGATCCTTTTGTTATAACACAAAATTTCGGCGACATACCTAAAGAATATGTACCTAAAATACTGGAAATAGGCAAAAATAATACCCTTCCTACAAATTTAATTCAAAGAGCAATGAATATTCAAAACACAAAAGACCCAATAAACGAACAAACAATAAATGTAGAACACTCAGGGGCATGTGTTTCGGCAAGTATTGAATTTAATCTTGCAAAACAAATGCCCGCCGAATTTGCAAGATTTGCGCAAAGCTTGTCTTCTCCGAAACTTTCGGTAGAAAAAACAATTCATCTTGACAAACTTGCAAATACCCCGCTTGATGCTATTTGGCTTTTAAACGCTTTTGAAGTTCCGTATGAAGCTAACGACTTTAAAACTGCAAAATTAACTCTTGCACCCGATAAAAGTGCAATTACAAGAGCTCAAATTCAAAATTCGCACAAAGACCCGCTGGAACGTTCTTTGGTAGATGTGCTTATGCAATCAACTTTTATGAATGTCGGCTCACAGCAATCTTACGATTCGCTCACAGATGTTCGTGCAGGTAAATTTAACCAAAATGACAAAGGCTTAATTGAATTTGAAAAAACCTTTACAGAATCAGTCGTTGAAGACAAAAACAAAATTTCGGTCACGTATCAGACTGTGGATGAAAATGCAAAATTAACAGGATACGAAACAGATTTTGCAACCATAAAAAAACACATTCTTGAAACTCTAAACATGGGCGAAAATGTTATTATCGGATACACTCAAACAGATGAAAATAATGTTATTATAAACGGTCACGAAATTACTATTATAGGCACAAAACAAGGCAAAGACGGAAAGCTTATTTTTGTATGCAACGATACCGATGACAATTACCCCAAACAAATTGAATACTCGGAAGATTATTTAATACCAAAAATTCACCACGCAGGACTTCCTCAAGAAGTTGCAGAAAAAGACATGCAATTTGTGGATAATTGGAAAGAAGGGCTTAATGCCTATAAAGAAATGAAGACACAAAATTTAGGCACACAAATACATTCGGCTTAAAATTTCGACTAACAAATTAAGAGAACCAATGTTTAGGGCTTAACTTTTTTTAGTGCCATGAAAAGAAAAGAACCCAGAATAAATAAAGTAGAACCCGCAACAATTGATATACTTGTCAAAAGTGCCTCATTTTTTTGATGCGTATAAACATCTCTGTACTCCCCGCTTTTGTAAGAGATATTGGAGCAAGGATGCTTAAATTTGATGCTCTGAGCCTTTCTTCGCGGATCTTTTGCAACACTAACAGAATCAAGACCACTGACTTGTGTAATCATAGCTTCACCTGAATATTCTAAAAAGAAAACATATAACTCACACATTATAACAAATGATTGTATTTTTTTCAAGAGGGGTAGTTAATGTATTTTCAAATATTTGTTAAAATTTGTAACAAACCTGTTATAAATAATAAAGTTATTTAAAAAATATGTCGATAGATGATGTAGGAAAAAGGATTTAAAGGTCGAGAAAATACTTTAATTAGGGAAAAAGGAACAAAACAATGGGATTGGCAGCATCACAATGCAGATTACTTTTTTTGACAAGTAGGCAAAACGATATCCAAAAAGGAATGCAAGACACTACTATGAGACGTTTAGCCTTGACAAGAGCAACGCAAAAAATTACCAGAGAACATAACAGGGCTTTGGATTCTGCTGTTTATAAAACTTCGTGGCAAGCAAACGGCAATCTTGATGTTGACACCATGTCCTTAAATTACAGTAAATTCATGACTCCTACAGGCGGGCTCGGTCAGCAATTCTTGCTTACAGATACTTCGGGCAGAGTTATTTTGTCTGATGATTATTGTACAAAACTGGGCATAGCCGCAGGAACAAATAGTGGTGCAGGCAGTGCGATCACCAAAACTCAATCTGAGTTTTTACAAGCTATAATGAGTATAAATGCATCCACTGCAAATGCTTATATAGAAAACTTTAATCCTGCAAATGATTCGACAACAAATACAAGCATGTCTGTATTAGAATTATTAAGCAATGAATTCATTGATGCTGCTAATAGTACAAAACAAGCAACTTCTGCTTCTTGGAATCTTGATACATTAGTTTCTTCTAATTTATCTTGGGCAGAAATATATAACAGGAATCTTGATGTACTAATTTCTGATAGAGATAATCAAAACAATGCTCTTAATTTTAAGAAATTATTAGATGATTTCTACGGGGATATCTGTTCTCGACTCAATATTAATAATAATTCTTCTGTAGCTTTAAAATATGCCTATGATCAGACTTTCAGGATGTTTTCGAGGAATCAACAAAGCGTAGG